>JACQIC010000052.1 GCA_016198725.1 Candidatus Aenigmatarchaeota archaeon
GATTACTATTTTATACTATTATTAATCTCTTGTCGTATAAAACAAAATGTTTTTATAGAATCTTTAAAATATATCTATCGTGGCAGAATTGTTATTTTTCATCTTAGCTTTTGTAGCAGAAGTTATTGGAACTATTGCTGGTTTTGGCTCTTCTACTATATTTTTGCCTATTGCCCTGTTTTTTGTAGATTTTAAAACTGCATTAATCCTTGTTGCATTTTTTCATATTTTTGGCAACATAGGCAGGATAACATTCTTCCGTCACGGACTTGATAAAAAACTAATTCTGATTTTCGGCGTACCAAGTGTGATATTAACAATTTTCGGCGCGCTATTAGTGAACTTTACCCCGCAAGATATTCTAAAATTAGTTTTAGGTATCTTTTTGCTCATATTCGCTACTGTCTCATTAACAAAACCGGATTTTAAATTTAAACCTTCAAATAAAAATGCAGTTATTGGTGGAGGGTTATCAGGATTTTTAGCAGGTTTAATCGGCACTGGCGGTGCTTTAAGGGGCGCTTTTTTAACTGCTTTCAACCTAAAAAAAGAGATTTACATATCAACTGCGGCAGCTATTGCGCTTGCTGTAGATATAACCAGAATTCCGGTCTATTTTGTGAGTGGATTTCTTGGGCAACAATTTTATTTGTATCTTCCATTACTTTTTATAATCGCCATTGCTGGCTCATTTACTGGCAAAAAAATTGTTGATAAAATACCTCAACATTCATTTAGAAAATTTGTGTTGGCAGTAATTGCCATAATAAGCTTGAAATTTATTTATGCCGGAATTCTATTCTTTTCTGAAACAATCTCATAAGGTTTTTAAGCCGAGTTTGTTTTAATAAATTGTTCGTGTGAGGCGCAGCCGAACTCGAACAATTATGGAGACACTTTCGTTTGAAACTTTGATGTTTGAAGACTTGGGCAATGAGTTAAAGGTAACTCTGTTAAATATTTATGTGACAAAAATTAAAAGAGTTGATTTGGAAAAGATAGGCAGATATTTTGCTGGTTTGCGCGATATTTCTTTTGATGCTTCGCCAAAGGCATCAGTAAAATTTTACAAGCTTTTGGCAGATGCTTTTAATGATTTGGAAAACAAAATTTCTAAGAAGAAAGCTATTTACATTAACAGGGCTTCTGGCATTCCTTTGGTTGGCAACATTGCTTTTGGCATTACTGACAGGGGAACTAATATTGTTGAAATCAAGCCAATGACTGGCTGTAATATCAAATGCACGTATTGTTCTGTGAATGAGGATGTTCGTTTGTTGGATTTTGTTGTTGAAAAGGATTACTTGGTTGAAGAGCTTGTAAAAGTTGCGCTGTTGAAGGAATGTGATGATATTGAAATACACATTGGACCTCAGGGCGAGCCTTTGTTGTATGGCGATCTTGTTGAGCTTGTGCGCGACATGAGAAAAATTCCGCAAATTAAGAGAATTTCAATGGTTACAAACGGCACTTTGTTGACAACGCAGATGATGGATGCTTTGATAAAGGCAGGCATTACAAGGTTTGACCTTTCAATCAATGCAGTAACTCCTGAAGTTGCTAAATCAATTGCGGCTGTTGGTGACGCGTACAATATTGAAAAGATAAGAAAGGTTGCGTTGTATTTGTCAGACAAGGTGGAGCTGGTTATCACTCCAACATGGATTCCTGGCATTAATGATGACCAGCTGGATGCAATAGTTGAATTTACCAAATCGCTTGAAAACGCGAATTTTCAGCCTAAGCTTGGCATTCAGAACTTTCTGAACTATAGATTTGGACGGAATCCTGTTAAAGAAGCAAGCTGGGATACTTTCTATGCTAAACTCAAGGATTTGGAGCAAAAGCATGATTTTAAGCTGATTGTTGACGCAAGAGATTTTAAAGTGCAGGAAACAAAAAAACTGCCAAAGCCGTTTAAGAAAAATGATATTGTTGAGGTGGATGTTGTCTGCAAAGGAAGACTGCCTGGTGAGTGGATAGGTGTTGCAAAAGACAGGAATCTGTCAGTTTATCAATGCAATGGTTTGGGAAGGTATCGCGTGAAAATAACAAGAAGCAAGCATAATGTGTTTACTGCGGTTTGTGTGTAATTTGTTGCGAATACTCCATCGCTTGCGCGACAGAGTGAAAGAGGCAGAAGAGTCTTTAACATACCCTGCGAAGCAGGGTATTCTATGGAATGCTTCTGCTGACTGAACTCGGAGCGCTTTTGATCAAACTTTCTGAAAGTTTGGAAGCAAGCATAATGTGTTTACTGCAATATGTATTTGAATAGAGAAAATATTAAAACAATAAAAAAAAATAAAAATTTTTGTTTAGAGTTTCCGCTTTACTTCTTTGATTATGGTTTTTGCTTCGTCTTTGAACGCGAGTCCAAATCCTATTCCAAGCATCAAGGCGACTCCAAGCATTAGTCCTGATAACACTACAAGGAAGCTTGTTTGTGCTATCGTTACTCGCACGCCTACTTGGTCAAGTACGATTAGTGCAGTGAATACTATCACTAATACTTTTGCTGTGCTTCCGAGCAAGTCTGCTGATCTTGCTTTTGTTTCCCTGATTTTGAAGCCTACATAGTCTGATGCCATGACTCCTAATAGTGCGATGACGATTGCGAGGATGACTTGTGGTATCCATCGCGCGAGTTCAAGCAAAAAGTACGCTAGCGGCATTAGTTTTATTATGCTTGCAGCTGGTGGCAGGAATAGCATGAACACGTACCATTTTGTGATCACTCCTACAAAGTGTGCTAGTCTGAAATATCCTACGACTGCAGTGATGTTTGTTTTTTCAAGCACCCACTTTTCTACTTTTAGTTTGTGCAAGAGGTTTTCCACTACTTTTTCAAGTAGTCCGCCTGCAAAGTAGCCGACTACCAGCACTACTATTGCACCTAACACGCCTGGAAGGGTTTCAACAGTTCCATTCCAAATGCTTATTAATGGGTTTAGGATTGATTCTCCTATTTCTTCAAAAAATGCCATTATTTATCACCTCTTTTTTTTTAATCGTCCACTTTTTTGATATGGTATCCTGTGAGAGAATTTTACAATGAGATAAGGATAGAAAAAAAATAAAGAAAAAAAAACTGCGGTTTTATACCGCGTTGACCTGGATGTCAGTCATGCTGGTTCCGCTGACTTCAGCTTCGTTGCTGTCGACATCTTTGAGTTCTCCGCCAGCAACTGCTTTTGTTGCTCGTCGAGTGTCTTCAGCTGTTCGTCCGGCAACAAGTAGTGCTACATTGCCATTTGCGTGTTCAAACGCTTTGACAATTGCTTTGTTTGCAGGTACTGCTTGCCAGCACGGGTCAGGGTTGCCCATCAGTTGTGCAGAGATTGGGTTTGCGCATGGTCCGCCTACCACTACTGCATTCCAGTCTGAGACATCTTCAACCTCGCTTGCGAGTTTTGACACTGCGCTTGAGAGTGGCGTGACTTTTTCTGCAAATCCAGTTTCAGTCACACTTGTCTTGACAGCTCCGCCAGTTACGTAGACTTCTGCTCCTCGTTGGCTGAGTGGGTACTCGATTGTCAACGATTCTGCTTCATCTGTTCCTGTTGGGTCAAATTCTTCAAAGAACACTCCATACAGGCTGAGTGATTGTTCAAGGTCTTCGTTTTCTTCCAAGTCAAATGGCCCGAATAATCCTCCTGTTGTTCCTGCTCCTGTCCTTGCTCTCGGGTTTGCTGCTGCAACAAGACCTATTTGGTTGTTTGCTCGCAGTTGAAACTCGATGTCAATGACTTCAGATGCTGCTGACTCGTCAAACTCTTTTGCCAACGTCAACAAAGTGATGTTGGTTCCGTTTGCTGAGTTTGCGCCGCCAAACACTGCAGGTGTTGCTTTTGGACCTTGGACAGTAGTGGCGTTGGTGTTGTTTCTTCCAAGAATGATTAATCCTTCACCTTGGATTCCGATTTCTACACAGTCAGCGTCAACTAGGCCGTCTCCTTTGAGGTCTACTGAGATGTTTTGCGGTGCTACAGGGTCGACAAACACTGCATAGGTGATTCCGCCAACAACAAGTTCTGCTTTTCTTGTTGTGTTATCAAACACAACTTCTCTTGTGCCTGTACCGAGGTCGGTAAAGGTGAGTTGGTTGTTGGTGATGTCCACGCTGTCATATCTTAGCACGTGTGAAAAGCACGTGTTGTCGTTTGTTGCGTTGTCGCAGTTGCTGAGTACGAAAAAGTCGTCATCAGTAACCCAGTATGCTGAAGTGTTTGATGACTCGCAGAACCACAGGTCGTCATCATCATCGCCATACTTGAAGCCAACATCTGTGTTTTCGTTGGACAACAATGGTACGTCGTAAAAGATACCTTCCTGGTTGGTGAACTGCAGGTCATACTCGTCATCTCCTGCTGGGTCAATGACTACGTTTGTTACTCCAGTGTCTGTGAGTCCTTGGTAAATGATGTCCCATGCAGGGGTCAGCATTCCTTCTGGCTCATCAAGCTGTTCTCTGATGCCTGAGCCTGGCGGCACGTAAATGTCTCCGAGCACTGCATCTGCAAACAGTCTGTATTTGAGATTTTGTATCTCAAAGGTTCTGTTTGCGACAAGAACTGTTCCTTTGATGAACACGTTGGAGTCTTCTACTGTTTCTTCATTGACTTCCACTCCTGCTGATTGGTTCAGGGTGTCAGATGTGTTTCCATCAGTGAATTCGAGCTTGTACGCACCCAAATAGAACTGTACTATGCTCTTTTGGATGTCTTTTCCTGTTGCAAGGATGTCTCGAACGCCGATTTGTGTTCCGTCTGCAAGGACGTCTGTTTCACCATCCTCGAGTTCATCACTGATTTCTCCATTTATTCTGAACTTAACTGAGCCTTCACCGTTGTTTGATGTTTCTGAGATGACAAGCACTTCCACTTCATACTCTTTGCCGTCAACAACATATGTTTCCTTGTCGTTTTCGCCGAGTATTGCAGAAATTGCTCCTCCCATCAATTCAAGGGTGAGTCTTGTTGTTCCTGTTCCGCCTGTCACTATCAAATCTGTGTCTACTATGACAAACGGTTGGCCGAGGATTAATAAGTCCTCATCTTCTAAGTCGTCAAGGTCATCTCCTTCGATTTCTGATTCAAGACCTTCTTCAAATTCGAGTTCCCACTCAAATACTTGGTCTCCGTCATTCCAGAATAGATAGTGCCCTACTCTGTCTCGCTCGTCTTCTCCAAAGACGACTTTTCCAGAGCCAAAAGCGTCTGCTGATGTGAAACGGAGGTATTGGTTGTATTCCGTTGAACCTTCATCAGTTACGATTTGGCCGCCTTTGAGCATGTCCAAGTCAACTTCTGTTAGTGTTTCACGGACACTGCCAATTGTTTCGTTGATTTCAAGCAGGTCTGATGTACTGCCAATCGCTACTGCATCTCCTTCAACAGTTACGCCTTTCTTTGAGCCTGCTATTGCAGTTCTTGTTATTGCTGCGGCTTGCAGTGCGACTCCTATGTCGATTGCTCCTGCAACATCTGAGGCAGCTGCATTGTCTCCAACAACAATTGCCAAATTAGAAGCAGGCGTACCATCTGATACCAAAGGGGATGGCCACTGCGACAACGTATAAGCTGCTGACGCTCCGAAGATTGTTGCACCAACCATCGTGAGTCCAACGCCCAACGCTACGATCTTTTTTATCGCTTTCATTATGTAAACACCTCCGTGTTTTTTTGTTTTATCTTCATATGTTGTGTTTTGCATCAAACGACCAATGTGTATATAAAGTTTTCTTTTTGTGATTTACTCGGATATATGTATTGCATTACATATATCTTTATTCTTTTCACTCTATATCACACCGTATGGTGCACTATTGCTTTATCTAAATCCCATGCTCACTTATAAATTTTTCGAAAACAGAAATGGTCTTTATTCTTAAACACGTTATCAGCCAGCTGATTCGTCAAAAAACAGACGACTTGGCTGGTTGCTACTTGTCAAGAGTGTTGTGAGCCGTACTGCTCAAAATCTGCAGTGCTTTCAATTTATCGACTTAAAACAGATTCCTTGCTAAACGCATGAAAATATATATTGAAAAGTATTTTTAAACATTATGAATTTCAAATCTTAACTGATAATTTAACTAATCATACATCATAATAACTTCCGCCGCTGTCAGATGCAACATAACGGCAGAAGTCGCGGAAATCACCGTAAGTTCTTATGCCGAAAACATGGATTCTCGTGTTGCGCCTGTTGTTGCAGCGTATCATTTCTCTGTGTCTTTCAATCATTTCAATGTCTGTTCCTGGCTCTACGCCGCAATTTGGCGCGCCGTCTGTCAGTAGAATAATATCCCTGTTGTTTTCCTGCAGTGCGTATGAAATGGCAGGGCCTGTGCCTGTAAGTCCTGCAGGATGAACTTGTCTGCTTCCAAGCCAGTTGTATGCTTCTCTTTTGTTTTGCTCATTTGCTTCAACAAGGTGTTCTTTCCATGGAAGCGTTTCGCAATTATATATTAGTATGTTGAACAAAAACCCTTCCGGCAGTGAGCTTATTGAAGTCTTGATTTCATGAATCCCCTGCGCAAATCTTGTCCCGCGCCTGATAAGCATTCCTTCAGGGTCAATTCCTGGTCCGATGTTGGTATCCATTGAAAGGCTTCTGTCCATTACGTAAAAAATAGATTCTTGTGCAGGAAGTGCTATGTTATAGAACGTCGGCCTTGTTTCAGGTTCGTGAACATCCTCCTGTTCATCAGATGCGCTGTACAACTCGTCAGCTCCTCTTCTTGGCGGAGGAGTGATTGGCAAGTCCAAACCATCTTCTCCATTCAAACCATTCTCTCCTGCAAACAGTTTGTTTCCAAACAATGTGTAAGCACCAAGGCCAAGAGCTGTTCCTTTTAATAATGTTAAAAATTCTCTTCTTGTCAAATCATCCAAAGCTCTTTGTTTATGCCGGTGCACTATTTTTTTTTCGTGAATTATGTGCGCTATTGCAATTTTGTTTTCCTTTTTCATGTTGAGTTCGTTTATGTTGAGTTCGTAGTAGTGCGCGCTTCTCTTAGCTTTTCTGCCCAAGGATACTTATATTCTTTCAGCCATTTGTAAAATCCTTTCCACAACCTGGCAAGCTCACGCCATTGAAGTGTTTTGATGGTTGGAATATTTGTCTCGTTTAGTTGCAGCATATATTTTTCTGCACTTGCCAAGTACACTTTTGTTAATCTTTTTTCACCGGTTTCAGAGCACGAAATTGCGTGCTGTACGTGCGCGACAAACAAGTGCGCGTTTGCTTCATTAATTACTCTTTGATAGTTAAGCTCGCGTGCGTCATCAAGAACGTTATTGTACACTTTGAATGCTTCATCCAACTTTCGTTGTATAACATATTCTTTTCCCAGCATCAGCTTTGACTCAAGCGTTTCAGGTGTTTGTTTTGTTTTCATAGTCTTTGTTTGCTTCTTTTGGCTAAGTAGTGCAACAAGAAAACTGCCTGTTGTGTAGCCTCCAAGCACTCCGTCAAATGCTGCACTTCCATAACTGAGAATCCCGTCAAGCGCAGACTCTGCCTGAGGGCCATACGCGTACTTCACTACTGCTGAACCAATTAGTGCTGTTGAGCTTATGGCGTATCCTGACCAGTGCGCTTCTTGTTTGTTTTGCAGTCCAAGTCCTTGGTAAAGTAATGCAATTCCGCCAACACCAGTGAGTGCGCATCCGCCAATACCTGTGAACGTGTTGTAAGGGAGCTGTGCGCCGCCAGCGCATGCCAAGATAGCATCTGTAACTACCCAAAACAAATCAGAACCTGCCTTTAACATTATTCCAAAACCAGCATATTGTTTTGTTAATCCTTCACTGACTTGTTCATTTTCCATATCTGATGCACCCTATGTCTTTAAGAAGTCCTTCTTTTTCTGCAAATTCTATCAGTTCTGTTCTTGTTATTGGAGTTATTGAAAGTTCTCTGACATCTTCAAGAGCTGTCTGAAACGCTTCTCCCCGAGTCATTAGGTTTGTCAAGTTGAGGTATCTTTGTTCTTTCCCGTTAGTTGACAGCTTGTATTCTTCAATTAGTTCTACTGCTTCATCAAGCGCCACTTGTGCTGTCCACCAGTGTTGTCTGTTCATGAGAAACCGCCCGATTCTTCTGAGCTCGTCAACTACGCGTTGCGGTTGGTCACAGAGGTTGAGGCTTGCACTGTAATGTTTGATGATGTGCCTGAGCGCGTAATAGTCTTGTTCCAAAAGCACTTCTGAATACAATTTTTTAAAACCCTTTGCATACCACTTGTTTGCTGTCTTATACCTTCTTGTTGCCATATCATCTTTTTTATTTGCGCGTGCCTCTTCTGCTTTTTTGTAAAATTTTTCTGCTTCAAAAAAGTACGGCGCCGCCCGTTCATTAACAGGTTTTTGTCTGGCAAAAACAGCTTTTTCTATACAAATCAGCTGTGTGTCCTTAAGCGAAATTTCCTGTTCTTCCAGTTCTTCCTGTTCTTTGTGGCCAATCGTGTCATCAACAAGTTTCTGCAATCCTCTCAGCCCTTCTACGTTAATCTCACGCATGTCTCGTGCTGCTGCCGCTGGCTTTTAAATGTATTGACAAATTTTCCGAATTTCGCTCGCCTGCGGCTCGCTTTATTCAGGGAAATTTTGGGAGTGGCTGCGGGGCAAAAACCCGTAAGTATATATAGTAACTATTGTAATCAAAACAAAATGTTAGAAAACATCATAAAAAAACTCGCGTCTGCAAAACAATATTTGCTGTCAGGAGTTCTTTGCGCATCACTGCTTGCTTCAGGTGGGAAAAGAATAAATGCAGGTGATGAAGGCATGGACCTGCCAATCGGTCCTAATATAAATTATTCTGAACCTCAACGCCAAGAACCACCGCGCATACCCCCTGATGAAGACCGTCCAACATTCAATGGCGACGTAATCTATGGAGCGCGCAACTCAATTGTATACGTAATAGACACAAGCGGCTCAATGGGATATGAAATGGGCGGGACAAGCATTGATCTCGAAGGCAGAGTAAGAAGAATGACGCGCCTTCAAAGAGGGCAAATAGAGCTCAAACGCTCAATCATGGCATTAGCGCCAAACTTCAGATTTAACATAGTATATTACGACTGCAGAACAGATGCGTGGCAAAGAAGCTTAGTGCCGGCATCTGAACAAAACAAAAGAAAAGCATACAGGTGGATTGATGGACTATATCCTTATGGAGGAACCGGAACTGCGTATGGAGTGTCATACGCATTGAAAACGGACGGCGACAACCGTGACATTGTCCTGCTCACAGATGGACGTCCAACGTGCAATCTGCAAATCAGCGAACATATAGACATTATCCGACGAAGCGACACCGACGGAACAAGAATTCATGTTTTCGCAATCTCTGCATACGGACCATTCAGACGCTTCTGCGTTGACATTGCCTCATTCAGTGGCGGAAGCTACCATGATGTTAGATGATAAATTTTTCCTCATGCTTGCATCACAGTGATTCTTACAAAATATTCAATTCCCAAAACAATAATCCGCTGCGATGGCTTTAGAAGCGTTACTGTTGTTGGTTCTTTTGTTTCCAGAACAGTTTTGAACTCATCTTCAGTCATGATTATTGGGTTAAATTTCAAATCCATCAATGTGCTGAGTTGTGAGGCCTTCTTGATGAGCGCGGTTTCAATATCATTTGTTTTTACAATAAAAAGCACATCGACATCGCTCTCTTTCGTTGCTGCTCCTCGAGCATAAGATCCAAAAACCACACATGAGATTATTTGGTCGTTTTTTCCGAATTGTTGTTGGAGACTTTTAATAATGTTCTTGAGGGTTTTATTCTCGCTTTTTTGCTTATATTCTTCTACAACATAGAGAATATGCTCGATGCCATCAAGAAGTGTGTTGATTGTAAGCAGAATTGTTTTCCCTGCTGGCTGTTGCGCGATTATATGCTTTGCCGTGAGCGTGTCAATATGCTTTTTCACAAGATAAGGGTGGATGTCCAGTTCTGCCGAGATTTTTCTTAGATGTGTTGGCTGGTTTTCGTACAGGTGCTTGAGAATGTCGATTTTTTTCTTTGTTAGCGGGAGGAGTTGTTCGATCATAGTTGCTCACCGAGAATGACCAACAACTGCCGTACTTCTTCAATGACTTTGTTTGCCTCTTCTTTGCCTAACCTGCTGACTGTCTTCGGAAAGTAAAGCGCTTTATTTCTTGATATTCTGATGCCGTCAATCTCTTCAAATAGGGTTTTTTTGTGATCAAATAAAGAATGCACTTGTTCCAATGTTTCCTGGGTGATGAGATTGTTTTTCAGAAGCGCCATGATTAGGCAACCATGGTCTTTTGAGTACACGCCAAGGTTCTTTACGAGTACTGCTGAGCATTGATGAAAGAGTGCCTGATATGCCTTGACTATCGCCCAGCGTACATCATCCTCTTTCTTTGCAGAAGCGAGATCCGCGAGTGCTTCGTCCCTGTAAAATATATAGCTTTGTTTATCTATTTGAATGAACGTTTTGTAGCGAACACA
>JACQIC010000042.1 GCA_016198725.1 Candidatus Aenigmatarchaeota archaeon
CTACTGAAGAACATAAATCCCTCATCGACGAGCCGTTTCAGAAAGCTGAATGATTACTGCATTACGAAAAGGATATAAAATATACAATCATGTTTGTTACACTGCTTTTCTTAAGGAAATTTTGCATAATGAAACACTTGCTGAAGAATTTAATGAACTGAGGCTCGTTAGGAATGACGTTCTAAAAATAACAGAATGAATAGTCCGATAATCACCCTTCCAAAAACTTTCTCAGGCTTCCTTTCCACTGCCTGAAAACAAAAAGCAACAGTATGATTCCAAGACCTGCAACTACGTTTATAACATACTGACGAGCCCAGACAGGAAGATAAGACTTTGTCACAACAAGTTTCACTTTATTGCTTTTCACAGAAGAATTTCGCAAATCTGAAGCAGTGAAAACAACCTCGCGTTCGCCATAAAAACCTGCGGAAGGGCTAAACAACACAGTGTCTTCAATAATATTAACAGTAATGCCGTCCACAGACGATGCTGAAAATTTCAACTGGTCTCCATCAGGATCATTAAAATATGGCGAGAGGTTCAAAGAATGGTCTGTATCCTGTGCCCATGTCTGACGAGGAATGCCTGCAGAATTAATCTCGTTCTTTGGAGCGAAGTAAGTGAATACTATAATCACAACAGCAAACAACAACGCCAAACCAACATAACCAAGAAATCCTGGCGTGTTAGTATTCTTTGCCTTTTTCACAAGAACGCCCTTAATTTTCGCAGCAGTATGCTTTCTATTCTTCACACTTGAAGCGGCGAGAACACCTACAGCAAACGTGCCAAGTGCATCAGCAGAAACGTGAAGTTCTACTGCATTTGACGTTTTGCGGTGAGAATCCGGAATTATTTCAAGCCATTCGGCACCAGACCAGCGCCAGACACGAATGTCATCCTCATTCTTTGCCCAGTGCAAAGGAAGTTTTGCGTGCAGATTAACAACGTCAACAAAATCAGCATCAACACTTGCTGAAACTGTGGCGTAAGAATACACTTTCTCTTCGAGTTTTGGCACGCCGCAGCGGCTTTTTTTTATTTTCATGCGCAAATTTTTAACAGGAACTTTTGACACAAAACCAGCTTGAGTGAAGCCTTTGTTCCATGCATCAATGACTGCTTCTTCTCCTGCAACAACGAGATTTAACTTTTTGCAGACACATCTGGCGTGAATTATTTTACTTGCAAATAGTAGGAGCGTGACAAGTGCAATGCCAAGTCCTGCAAAAGGAGTTTTGTCAGGAAACGTGCGTAAAAAAACAACTGCGCCGGCAGTCAGACCGAGTATGATTAATACTGCAAAAATAAGGCTCCACTTGCTTCGCGTGCCAGATGCATTTACAACAGAATCTTTTGCTACAAAATAATATTTTTGACGCAGAGACTTCTCTGTATTTTTTTGTTTTGCTTCAGTGTTTTTTTGCTTTTCTTTTTGCTTTTCAATCAGCTCTTCTTTTCTTTTCTCGCGCTTCTGAGCGCGTAGTTCTGCATCAACAAGGCGGGCATGCTTTTGTTCAGGAGACGTATGCCAGAAATAGAATTTCATTAATGAAATTAGAAGAACGACAGCAAGAAACACTGAACTGCCGGTTCTTGTTGCTTTTAAGAATATTTTTTTGGCAAATGGAAGAGTTTGTAATTGTACAACTATATTTTTTTTAAACTCCTTTTTAGATGCTGGATGAGTCAGCACTATTGCCGCGTTATACTTTCCTTCCGGCACTGTGGCTGGAGGTTCAAAAACCAGATTTAATGATTTTTCTTCGCCTGAGCTGAGCTGAAGAGATGACTGTACTGCATTCATCCATGGTTCGCCAACAAGTTTGACATTAAATCTTAATGGCTCTCCTTCTTTTGCATTATTTATAACTGGGATGGCGGCTGCAGTCTTTGAGTAATTTGTCATAATACTTTCCACACCAGAACCAATCAATGGCACGTCCTGCGCGCTGATGTCAAGCACCAGCTCAATTTCAACAGCAGAACCATCACTTCTTGACTCTGCGGCAAACACAACCGGAACTCTCCCTGTTAGTGTACAGTCTGGAGGAGTCAAGTTAATTGAAACAGTAATCGCGTTTCCTCCATCAAGAATTGCGGTTTTTGGTGTGATGACAGAGTCGTTTTCAAAACCGTCAACAAAAAAATCATAGGTGTCTGATTCATCAAACTGATTGCGGACTTTAACTGCAAAACTTGCAGGCTCGCATGACTTTACTGTCTGATAAAAAACAACAGGTCTGAGTTCTGCAATGTTGGACTGGAATGTCTCTGATGTCTCCTGTGAAAAAACAGGAAAAGAAAGCAGCACGCCTACAAAAATCAATAATATGATCAACAGTATTTGAGACGTTAACTGTTTTTTCATGTTGTGCTGAAGAAAAAACCGCAGCAATCAGTATACCTTCTGTTCAGGCGGTTCCTGCGGTTCATCCTCAGATCGCATTTTGGTTAAACCAATAACAAGACCAATCAAAACCAACAGGACAAGCAAGCCGAGCATGGCAATCTCAAGCAGACGCCTGAGTGGCCATCCTGACGCGGCAGCAATGTTCACTGACAATGGTATCTCTGCAAGTGTGTTGCTGTTTGAACGAACCTGCACAAAAAGCTGTTGTGTTCCAACAGCATTGCTATTTGTCTGTACAGACACTTGGAACGATTGGGCTCTGCCTTGCTCAAGCACTACAGTGCTTTGTGGCAGTACTTGGACAGATGAAAACCCTGCTCCTGTTGATGCAGACGGTAAAATTGTAAAACTCCTGCTTGTTTTTCCTGTATTTACGAGTGTGAAAGGAAAGACAACAGAACCTCCTGCATTGACTGACTCAAAATTTGAGCCAACCGAAACAGTCAATTGAGGTGAGTTGTCGCTGGAGCACTGCTCGTTTTCCAAAACTGTCACAGGTCTTGTTGTTGAAAGCTTTCGGTGGCCTTCATCAAACTCAACGTCGATTTTTGCGGCATAAGTGCCTGGTTTTGCACAGCGGGGAAGACGCAGGAACAATTCCTCTGTTTCCTCTTCGTCGTCTTCGTTTTCAATTTCATCAATAAAATCAGATGCCGAAATTCCCAGCTCAGGAATTGAAACAGTGACTTTCACATCTTCTTCATCTTTCTCTCCTTTGTTTTCCAAACGAACAGATGTCAGTAATGAAGAGCCTGCTTTTATTGACTCGCCAGGCGAAAACAAGACGTCTTCTACTTGAAGGGAGTGTCTTGGCACGTCTATTTTTAGTCCAAAATCTTGTGACAAGAGTCCGTTATCCCTGTCAGCAACACTTATTCTCAACTGATAATTATCCTCATCAACTTCGTCAGGCACTGTCAACTGCAGACGTTTCACATAACTTACGTTTGCGTCCATGTCAAATGGGGAAGATACGTCGTCAATGCGTTCAAATTCATTAAACTCAAAACCTTTTATCGCTGCTTCAACTTCGACATTTCTTAAAGTTTGAGCAGAAGACAGGCGAACCTCAACATCAACTTGTTTGCCTCGTTCGACATCAAGGCGGGTTACTGAATTTACGCTAAGCCCGGTATCATCCAGTTCTACACGTTCTATTGTGACTGGAATTTGAGCTGCAAAAACAGAGCCAACAAGTGCAATAATAATCAATGCAATAAGTGTAAGTTTTCCTTTCATGTTACTAACCCCCCGTAAGAGAAGTTGACGACTCCTCTATATAAACTTTTTGTTTTTTTATCCATTATTGAGTAGTTAATGAAATGCACCATTCTTTAGTACTCATCTTCTTCTTGTGCAACCTGAATTGGGCGATGAACAATGCGTCTTGCATCATCATTGCCAAGTTCAAAGCGAAGCACATATTCTCCATCTTCTGTCCAGTCTGGAATTTCAAGCAGCATATTTCTCGATTCACGTTCGCCGATATTGACATCAAACGGGCCAAGACGTCTTCGTATGCCGAGCTCGGGAATGGTTGCTGACAAATGAATGTTTTCAAGTTTAGTATCACCAGTATTTTTTACGCTTATAAAAAGAGGCAGTGCAGAACCTGCAGAGACAGTGCTGATTGCAGGCAACCTGAGAGATTCTATCTTCAGTTCAGACTCGACATCATCTTCATCTTCCTGATTTTGCTGCTGCTGGTTGGCTTGTTGGTTTGTCTGATTTCCAGACTGATTATTTGACTGGTTATTATTTGTGCTGTTTGTGCTATTGTCAGTATTTGTATTGTTACTCGCGCCTGTTGCATTCAAAGGTTGCAGTGAAATAAGCACTGTTGCATCAGAACTGTCTATTTTAACAGCGCCTGACTGGCTGAAAAATTTCTGATGCGAAATTGAAAATCCATAATTGCCAGAAGGCAAGCCTGCAACAACAGCAATACCCTGCGGAGTTGTTTGGGCGGTTTTGCCGTTTATTAAAACATCTGCAGATTCAATCTTTTCGCCTGTTATTGAATCAACAACCTGAAATGTAACTGCAAAAGTTTCTGGACTGCGGACAAAAAACTCTGTTGTCAAACGCTCTTGAGAATTATTCAAGCCGTCGCACAATGAGCTTTCTGCACTTCCTACAGCAATCAAGCGGTGCAATCCTGCACTCTGAGTTGAAAAAGACAATGAAACCAGCGATGGATTTGTCGTATCAGGATTGGCGCCTGCAGTGAAATTATTTGAGCCAACACGTGCGCCTGTTTCATCAAGCAAAGACACTTCAATTTTCGTAGGCACTGGAGTTAGTGTTGCCTGGCTAAAAGGATTGTTTGTTACATGATTTGATAACTTGTTGAAATTGAAATTTACTTGTTTTGACAGAGACATTTCACCAAATACTGAGAATGTGCTGCCCAAAGGGATGCGAATTTGCTTCTGCATATCTACGCGGACAAAGTCATCCTTTTCCAGAGTTACTTTCAATACTGTGCCTGCGGTAACAAGTTGTCCTTCAAAATCATTGTCAAGTGCAACCTGAAATGTTTGGCTTGTGCCAAGTTCTGCAAAAGTCAATGAGCGTGCAGACCTGTCAATGCCTGAAAGCGTAAACGAACGCTCGTTTGAGAAAGACTCTGCAGTATTCTGCAAATCCACACTAAGTCCATTAAGTAATGTATAACATTCATTCTTCGGCAAATCAGACTTTACAACAAAATCCTTTGAAGAGGATTGCGGTTGTTGTGATGAGCACTGGTTGTCAATCACATCAGTTGTTACTGTGGCAGTAAAACTTCCGGCAGTTCTTGGCATGAATTCAAAGCGGACAGGTTTTGATTCTTCTGCAAAAATTGAATTGGCTCCAATAAATTCTGTCACTTGTCTGTCAACAACATTTCCTGCAGAGTCTCGAACAACAAGAGTCACTCTGACATCTGCGCTGTAAAATTCATTTTTTAATTCTTCAGGCACATATGCGACTTCATTATTATTAAGTGCAAATGCAGAATGCGTAAGCGCATCCAAAGATGCTCTTGTGTCAATAATTACAGGAACATTTGGCGTTTGAACATTAAGTATTGTAACATTTTCAACAAGAGAACGGCAGTCTGAAATCCTGTTTAATGAAATATCAAAATCTGTTGTGAATATGCTTGTGTCTCCATTTGAATGGAATGTGGCTCTTCCTTCTTTAGGGGAGAATCCTGAAGATGCAAAAAATATTGCATACCCGTTAGATGAAAGGGTGGAAGGGAAACGAATAGTCAAACGGCCATTTGCGGTCTGTTTTCCATCAGGAAACCCGCCAGAAAACGGCTCAACGACACTGCAGGTGCTGTCTAAGCAGTTATACGCAAGTGTGCGAACATTATTCACCATATTTCCATTCGCATCTTTGAAGTTAAAATCCACATCTACAACTGCGTTTGCAAGGGAAGCAGCGATCAAAAACATTATTGTGATAAGTAGTTTTTTCATTTTATTACCTCACTGTCCTACAACACCATCTGTAAACGTGCCAGTGCCTCCAATACCTGCTCCCGGCACTCCAGCAGAGCCATTACTGCCACCGCTGCCTGAATTATATGCTGCCAGCGCGGCACGTCTTGCAACTCTTATGCTTGTTGCAACCTGATTATCAATAACATTTTCTTTCCAGCCAGTTAGTAAGTCATCCAATTGCCTGTCAATTCCAAAAAAACCGCTCAACTGTCTGTCTAAAGGTTCAATTAGTGAGAGCAGAAAATATGCCAGATTGTCTTGGCTTTCTGCAGGTGTTCCTCTGCGTGATTCTATGCCTGCATAGGATTCTCTTATGTGGTTTATTAAAAATCTGAAAGGCACACGAAGCACGCGTCCGACTGCAGACAATGGATGTCTGATAGTTGTGCTTTCTGCTTCTCCACAATAGCCTGCAAGCAGGTCGGCTGTTACGTTGTCTCGCTCGCCTCTTTCAAATGGATTGCGCGAGTCAGCATACATGAGTTCAATAAGTGGAATTCCTTGTACAGTATCTCCGTAAGCAACATCAACGCCAACATTCCATGTTCGCTCTAAAGGAGAGTTTGCGCGGGTGTTTGCGTTTCTTAATGCCTGGTAAAAGCGCGCTTGCAAATCACCGCGGGCAAGATATGTAGTATATGGACTGTATGAATCAATAGTGTCATCTTTGTTGTATACTGTCAACATACATTCATCAGAGTTCGGATTGTTCCACACAAGTTCAAGTGCTTTATGGCACTGTCCGTTATCGTTATCAACTTCATACCAAACAGACCGGTGAACATTATTTTCAACTGTCCACGCCCAGTGATAGTCTCCTTCTCTAATTATGAATCCTTCGTCTGTAACTCTGTTTCTGTTTCTTCTTCTGTCAAGTCCTCTTTCTGCTGAAACAACAACTTCGTGATTTTCATATGTCATGCTGCCAATCTGGTTTTCAATCAAATCATCAAGCGCGGCATCAACATTTCTTTCACGAACATGGTCGCGGTAATCGCGAATGTTTGGAGTTGTACAGCCAGACGTATATAACCCCAAAACAGCAATAGCGGCATAACCAAGATTTCGAACTTTATCACGTATACTTGTCATAATATTACCCCCAAATCAGATTGTTCAATGTGAGTTGTATTTAAATGTTGTCATCATTAAGTAGTGTTACTGTGCAACGGACATGGGACTTGGCCAAAAATTTTCTCGAGTTCGCTCAGCTTCGTCTCGTTCACACAAGAAATTTTGAAAATTTTCGCTGAACGCAGCGAAGCGAAGTTCGCGAAAATATATATACAACTCAACTCATTCAAACAGCATGACAACAGTTTCAGTAATTGGTGCTGGTCCTGCAGGAGCGTACGCCGGGCAACTGCTGGCAAAAGCAGGTTATGACGTAACGATTTATGAGGAACATGCAGCTGTTGGCAAGCCAGTTGCGTGTACTGGGATTGTTACAAAAGTTTTGTGGGAACTTGTCAGAAAAAAAAAAGAATTCATGGTCAATGAGCTTGACGCTGTTCGAATAGTTGCGCCTAATAATAATCATGTTGACATTCCACTGCACGAATACGTCATTGACCGCGCCGCGTTTGATAACTGTCTTGCCGCACAGGCAATTAATGCAGGGGCTGCACTGCAGACACTTCACAGGTTCATTGACGCGAAAAATGGCGCAATAACTTTCAAACATAAAGGAGAGACCATAACAAAAAAAACAGATATTGTGATAGGTGCAGACGGGCCGACATCAAATGTTGCCAAAAGCGCAGGAATTTATGGCAGCAGGGAATTTTGGATAGGTCTGCAGGTAACGGTTAAAAAAAAATGGAACCCAAACATTTTCCTGACATACTTTGGCGGCATCTGTCCTGGATTTTTTGCGTGGGCAGTGCCGGAAAACAGCCAGATTGCGCGGGTAGGGCTTGCCGCACAGCAACAAGCAAAAGCGCACTTTGACAGATTTCTCTTAAAATTAGGCGGGAAAATTCTTGAACAACAGCCCGGGCCAATACCTAAATTTACAGGAAGAGAACTGGTTGAAAAAGATAATGTATTTCTTGTTGGCGACGCAGGGGGGCTTGTCAAAGCAACAACTGGCGGCGGCATAATAACTGGAATTTTAAGTTCAAAAATTCTTTCAGAATGCCTGCAAACAGGCGCCAGCTACTCAAAAGCTCTTTGGCAGTTGAAAAAAGAATTGCACATTCACCGCTTAATACGAAAAACGCTGAACAACTTCAGCGAGCAGGATTACAACATGTTAATAGATTACATGAATACACCGGGCGTAAAAAAAATTCTAAAGGAAAATCCCAGGGAGTACCCATCAAGATTTCTTTTAAAACTGTTGTTGAAACAGCCAAAGTTCATCAGGTTTGCACCAAGAATTTTATGGTAAAGATTTAAATACGAACTGCCAACAGATGGATTTATGAGCGACAAGCCGGCAGAAGACGACGAGCTAAGCATTGATTTCTCAGCAATAAAAAACTTTTTCAAATCACTTGCCAATAAAGCAAAAAAGAAAAAAGAACAAGACGCAAATGAGGAGGAAGAACTTTCAGTTGACTGGGGGAGAGCAGTTAGTTTCTGCAAAAACCACCCTACACTAATTTTCCTTATCCTCGTAATTATTCTGCAGCTTCTGCCGAACGCAGGATTTCTTCCGTGGGGCGGGGTTTGGATGCGGCTTTACACGCAGGAACTTCCGGCAGTTGATGAATGGGCGCGAAATTCAGTCTATAATTATTACCGCAATCAGGTAGCTGACGCGATTGGCAAACAATACCCGAATCTCCCGGATGCAAACAAAGCAAAACTCATTGATGAACAGCTTGACAAACTGCTCAAAGGACAAGAAGGAGAAGTCAGCAAACAAATCGAAGGAACTGCAGGCTACTTAAAATCGTTCTACCAATACGAAGCAAATGGAAGAACATTTGTTTACATGCCTGATATAGACCCGTACTTTTATTTGCGCAGAGCAGAAAACTACATCAATACAGGACAATTGGGGGACACTATTAAAGACGGCAAAGACTGGGACACGCACCAGCTTGCGCCAATCGGAGTTCCAGTCAATAAAGAACTGCATTATTATGTGCTCGCATACATGCATAAACTGTTCAGATTATTCAATCCAAACACTACGCCAATGCAAAGTGCAACATACTTTCCAATTGTTTTTGTTCTGCTTGGAAGCATTTTCACATTTCTCATTGGCAATAGGCTGGCAGGAGCAGTTGGAGGAATTTTTGCATCAGTCATGCTCAGCATTAACACTGCAGGCATTGGGCGCACGCCATGGGGGCATGCAGACACAGACGCGTACAACCTTTTTTTTCCAGCACTAATTATCTGGTTATTCATTGAGTCATTTGAAGCAGGGACTGCACGAAAAAGGCATTTTGCCTTCTTCTTGACAGCTTTAAGCACGGCAATTTATGCATTTGCGTGGACAGGATGGTGGTATTTGTTTAATTTTATTCTTGCAGCGCTTGGGCTTTATTTTATTTATCTCGTATTCACAAGGTACAAAGCGCAAAAAAACATAATTGAGGCAGTATTATGCAAAGAAGCAGTGTCAATTGCAATATACGCTGTTGGTTTTATATTTTTGGTTGGCATATTTTTCAGCATACTGTTGCCAAACTCATTCCTTGAAACATTCCTATCGCCATTCAAGTTCACAATTATCAAGTCTGCGGCGCACGCAAGTTTGTGGCCGAATGTTTACACAACAGTGGCAGAACTCAACCCAATAAATGTGCGGGGCATAATAGACGTAATTGGAGGGCAAACTCTATTCGGGCTTGCGCTTCTTGGCATATTTCTTATTTCAAGAAAAAAAAATCAGAGAAATATCGTATATGCGCTTCTGCTTATCATCTGGCTTGGAAGTACAATGTACGCGTCAACAAAAGGCGTGCGGTTTACTCTTTTAATGGTTCCTGCGTTTTCAATAGCATTTGGAATATGTGCAGGGCTTGCGCTTCAACACATCAAATTAATAGCAAAACGACATATAAACATGCCTGCATTCATCATTACACCGCTTGTAATAATACTGTTTGCGGTTTTTATTCTCCAATCCAAACAAGTGCAAGGAGCATACCAGAACGTGAAAAACAGCGTGCCTATAGTTGATGATGCGTGGTGGAATGCGTTAACCACAATCAAAGAACAAACACCAAAAAATTCCATTATCAACTCATGGTGGGACTTCGGACACCATTTCAAATATATCGCAGACAGGGGAGTAACGTTTGATGGAGGAACACAAAATTCGCCAATGGCTCACTGGATAGGCAGGGCGCTTATTACGGAAAACGAAAATGAAGCAGTAGGCATACTTAGAATGCTTGACTGTGGCAACCATTACGAAGCATGGAGCGCGCTTTGGGGGCAGACAAGCAATGACACCATTAGGTCGGTTAACATACTTCACAAAATCTTTCCAGTTAATAAAGAGCAGGCACGCGAAATTCTTGTTCAAGAAAAAATCATGGACCCCGAGATAGTTCTGAACTGGACGCATTGTGAACCACCTGAAAACTATTTCATCACGTCAGAAGACATGATAGGTAAAAGCGGGGTGTGGTCGCACTTTGGTTCGTGGAATTTTGAAAAAGCATACATCTGGCTTGTTCTGAAAAACCAGCCGAAAGAAGAGGCGGTTCAGTACATGATTGACAACTTTAATTACACCAAAACAACAGCAGAACAGCTTTTATATGAATCCAAAGCACTGCCGGACGAAAATGCCGCAAACCAGTGGATAGCGCCGTGGCCAGGATATGCTTCAGGGCTGACTGGGTGTGATTTCAGAGGAACAGCAAGACTGGAGTGCGGTGGTGGTGTTCAAATCGATATTCAGCAGATGGATGCGCGCATAGTTCAAGGGAACAATATTGGAATACCAAAATATTTCGTGTACATCAACGAAACAACAAAAGAACTGCAAAAAGCAGAATATAACAATTCAAACGTCAATGTCGCAATAATACTTGTTCCAAGAGGTGCAAGCTATAGTGTTGTGCTGTCAACCCCTGAACTCGCGGCAAGCATGTTTACGCGGCTGTTTTTCATGGAAGGACATGGCTTGCAATATTTTCAGCCATTTACAAGTCAGCACCAGATAACAGGTGGGGATATTTTTGTGTACAAAACAGATTGGAAACAGCATGAGCCAAATATTATATCTGCGCTCAAGCCAAAAACAGTTGTCAGTAGTGGCGATCGTGTCACTGTTAATTACATAGGTTATTTGCAGAATGGAACAATATTTGACGCAAGCATACCTGACTGGACGGCAAAAAAAGTAAAACAAACAAGTGACTTTAACAAATTTAAGACTGCGCCAATGACATTCATTATCGGCTCAGGACAAACAATCAAGGGATTTGATAATGCAATACTTGGAATGAATTTAAGCGAAACAAAAACATTCAACGTCTCTCCTGAAGAAGGATACGGCACAGACCCAACCAAACACCCGCTTGCAAACCAGACACTGTTCTTCAAAGTGAAAGTGGAAGGAGTGCGGTAAATTTGGCAAACGAAAGAGCATTGGAACTGTTGAAAAGATATTCACATCTTTGTGAAGAGTATGGTCTGTACTCATTACAATCCTCAAACTTTCTGCTTGACAACATAGAAGAACGCTTTCACTACTTGGCAAAACTGTACAGGCATATTATTTTTGCTGCAGAAGAAGTGGACGGGCTGCCTCACGACAAAATTGCTGATAAAGGATCATACCATGAAGACCTGTCGGACATCACAAAACTTGTTGAGGACATTACAAAAAACCGGCTTTGCGCGGAAATTAGCAGGCCGCGGCTGCTAATTTGTTAAAGTAGGATAGTTTTCTTCTGTTGTGGAGGACTATGCGGGCGGTGATTTGTGCGAGCTGGCTGATGGGTCTTCTTTTTGTGACGGGTCCATTGGTTC
>JACQIC010000049.1 GCA_016198725.1 Candidatus Aenigmatarchaeota archaeon
GTTCATGTGTTTTCATAATTTATGAAAATAATAAAGGAAGTTTTTGACGCTTTGAACCCGCTGAAGTTTAAGGAGCTTTCAGATAAGCCTTGGTGGGATGCGGTTAGTCATTTTTCAAAGATTCTGCTTGTTGCTGTTGTCGTCATGTCACTGATTCTCGTGCCTGACTTGTTCAGGTTGTCAGCTTATTTTGATGAACAGCTTGCAAAATTTGATGCGTTGTCAGTAACAGGAAACTTGTCTGTCAAAGAGCCTGTTTACATTCCTGCCAGAAAGACGCAGGTGATAGTTGACACGACAGGGATGCATTCGCATTTGGGGTCTGAAAGGTTTCTTATCACGAATGATGGCTTGTTTTATCGCTGGTTTAATCATGAACGAACTATTACTGCGCAGGAGTTCGGAAGACTGCTTGAAAATAAGGAGAAAACAAGCATGCTTTTGACTGCAATTGCGATTTTTCTTGTTCCATCTGCACTTTTTTTCCTGTACGCATTTTTGTGGGTGAAGTATATGCTGACTATATTTTTGTTTGGCACGCTCGCATATTTTCTGCTTGACTTGACGCACTTCAGGCTTGAGTGGCGGAAGATGCTGAACATCGCAGGGTATTCTGCTGCACCAGTAATTCTGTTTGAAGTTATTTCTTTGCCGGTAAACACCGACTACCTTATTCCTCTTGTGCAAATAATTGGAATGAACATTTATCTTGTTCCTCTTTTATTATATGCAGTCATTATTGGTGTGGCGACAATGGCAGTGCATGTTGCAAAATAGGGGCTGACATTATGACTATTCTAAATCGTTTGTTTGGCTCTGCTGAATCTGTTGCGGCTGAAATGAAACTGGATGAAGAGTCTATTGCGCAGCAATGGAAAGCATATCGTGACACTATTCCAAAAAAAAAACGCGTTGTTTGGAAGACTCGAGAAAAAAAGGTATCTACCCGCAGATATCGGTCAGAGGACTATTCTTCAGGACATTAAAAAACTGCTTGATTTGGAATTGCTCGAAATTCATGATGAAAAAAGAAAGGAATCTGATTTGATATCTGATTTGGAAAATGTTGAGCATTCTAAAAAAGTAAAACGAGCGCAAAAGTTAGACCTGTGTTTAAAACACGCTGCGTTAAGGTATGAATACATGTATGCATTGCTGCAGCAGGTGTATTCTATTTTACAAGTGCAAAAAAGTTTGGTGGACAAGTTATTGAGTGGCGCGCTGAATCCTGAGCTTTTGATTTTTCATTTGAAGTCCCAGTTGGAATTAGAACTTATTGTGATGGAAAAAATAGATGGAATTGATACTAAAAAGTTTCATGGTTTATTTGCAGATTTAGTAAAAGGTGAACACATAATTCAAACAATGACTGCAAAGGAAAAAAAGCTTTTGCAAAAAATGCAGAAAAGACTGCAAAAAGTATTCTCGAATGAGTTGAAGAAAGGATTAACTTATGAATGGACAATAACAGTGTTTAATAAAGTTCAGGATATACTGCTTGATGACTCTGCGCTCGAAGCAATGGGTTCGGGGCCGCATGCAACTGTTGATTTTGAATTTGTAAACAGGCCTGAATTTGTTGATTTGGTAAGAGAAACAATCCAAAAACTGAAAAAAAGAAGGAACGTATCTGAACAAATGATTAACGTATTCGTTCATGCGTTTAGAGAATGGTATAACTACGAAAGAGAACAAGTATCGGCTGAGTAGGAAGAAGGTTTAAAAAATCAATTCTATTACAACACTTATGCAAGAGCTCGTAATTTCAGGAACGCCATCTGAGATAGGAATGCAGCACGGCAAAGCATTATCAAGAGAAATTCGCCAAGTATTTGACATTTACAAAAAAGAATGGCGCTGTTCAGATGAAAGCATACCAGACAAAGTCAAAGGATTCAAAAAAACTTTAGAAATGTATTTTCCGCATTTAAGTGAAGAAATAAAAGGCATAGCAAAAGGAGCGGAAGTGGCAGAAGATTTTATTTATGCAATAAACGCAAGAACAGAGCTGATGCCATATTTCTCACTTGAATGCACTTCTGTTGGCATAAAATCCTGTGCACAGGAAAACAGCCATGCGATTATAGGCCAAAACTGGGACTGGCTCGACAGTTTAAGACCGCTAACAAGAGTAGCAGATGTTCGTCCACATGACAAGCCGAGAATGAAAATGCTCATAGAGCCAGGGATGGTAGGCAAGATAGGAATGAATGATGCGGGAGTAGGAGTGTGCCTTAATTTTCTCCATACACGCGCTCCAAATACAGATGGAATACCTGTTCATGTAATATTAAGAGCAATTCTCGAAAGCAAATCATATGAACAAGCAGCCAGAAAAGTTTCAGGTTTGCCTCGCGCAGCAAGCGCAAATTACATCATCGGCGACAAAAACAGCACAATTGCCAGCCTTGAAACAACTACTTCAAGCGTATGCATCATTGAACCAAAAAAAGGAGTGGTGACACACACAAATGCTTACTCGAGCAGAGGTGAAACGTGCACGCGACAACAAGAATTTGAAAACACACTTTACAAACATGCAAAACTGTCAATTGATGCAGTTGCTGACTCTCTAAGAAACGTGGAAGCAGAGTCTGTGTTCAAAGGAGGCATTGAAACAGTACACACTGTTCTGCTTAACCTTTCAATGCAACATATGATGATATCTGGAGGATGTGCAAATCATAATTTTGAGACATATGAGTTTTTATAGAAAGCACAAACTCTTTGTCATTGATGAAAGTCATTGAGAAGCTCAAGCAGAAAAAAACAATATCATTAGAAATCGAACCGCCTGCACTCGGCGAGAGCATAAAGTCATTGGAAGAATTTATCGAACCTATTATTAACAAAATAGATTTTGTTGACATAACGTACCACCCGGAACAGATAATGCATATTGTGAATTATGGTGGAAGAAAATACCCTGTTTCACAACGGAAAAAACCAGGCACTGCTGGTGTGGCTGCTGCAATAAAAAACAAGTATGGTGTTGAGCCTGTTCCACATGTTATTTGCACAGGTTTCAACGCGTTTGAAACAGAAGAATTCTTAGTCGAGCTCAATTATTTGGACATAGAAAACGTATTAGCTCTTCGCGGTGATTACCCGAAAGACGCAAATGGCTCAAAAATGCCTTTTCCAAGAATTCCACACGGCAACCGTCACGCAAACGAGCTGATTTTGCAGATAACTGCATTAAAAAAAGGGATATATTTTGGCGCAGATCAAGGCACTCCACTGAATTTTTGCATTGGAGCGGCATGCTATCCTGAAAAGCACACAAAAAACAAAACATGGAAAGATGAATTATTCTGGCTGAAAACAAAAGTTGATGCGGGCGCGGAATATCTTGTCACGCAAATGTTTTTTGAAAACAAGAAATACATTGAATTTGTACAGCACGCGAAAGAGGCAGGAATAAACGTGCCAATAATTCCAGGAATAAAACCGCTTGTTGCCTATAAACAGCTATATTCACTGCCAGAAAACTTTGGCTGCGCCATTCCGCAGGTACTGAGGAAAGAAGTTGCAGAACACCCAACTGCTGCAAAAGAAATCGGGATTGAATGGTGTGCAAATCAATGCAGAGAACTTCTCAAGTATGGTGTGCCAGGATTGCACTTTTATGCAGCAAGAAAATCGCCCATCAAGCAGGTGTTGGAGAAAATTATTTAATTATGCACTGGCAGAGATTGATGAACGTTTTTCGTCAATGGAATTTTGTGTAATCTGCCCACCCGCCTTGTGCGCGTAGTGGTTCAAGGTATTCGTGCAGTGATTCTGGGAGTAGTTTTTTTAGCCGCTGAATGCCTTGGTTGTTGGCATTTTCGCGTCCAAAACGCATTGCTATGATTCCTTGGAGTGTTCTTTCCAAGAAGGATGGATTTGCGGCGCGCGTGTACTTTTCACCATACGTGCAAAGGTCAGAACGGAGCAGTGCGTACGCAACGCAAAAGTCGCTGTGTACTTTGTCTGGTTTGAAGTTGCCATTGTTGTCAATGAGTTTGTTTTGCAGTTTTTCAAAACTGTCGTGTTGGGAAATGCGGTATTCGCCTTCGTCAAGTCCTGGCCAGTATGTTGGACGTGCGATGTGAATGTCTGCCAGTAGTAATGGTTCTCTAATTCCGGTTGTATGGCCTACTCCTCTTGCGCCGTTTATGTCTGCCCAATTAATTCTATCCCAAATACTAAACAGTTCATGCAATGCATTATCGCGTTGTTCTCTTGTTAGTGCAGGATACACTTCACCAATCGCGTTATAGACTGGCCACGTTACTCCTTCATGAGGGCCGCCTGCCGCGTGTGCTACAAAAGAATCAGAACACCATTCTGCTTCTCTTTCCAGATACACGTTTGTGATTTTTGCGATTCCTGCATCTGGTTCTGTTGTTAATTGTGTTTTCCATTCTGAGAATTTTGAATCACTTGTTTTGTCACTTGCCATTTTACGCCTCCATTTGCGTTATTGTCCAGTCAACTAGTTTTTTGTATTCTTCAAACGGCAAGTCGCCATACAACTGATTGCCATTGACGAAAACTGTTGGGGTTATTGACACGCCATACTTTCTTCCCTGTTTGAAATCAGCATTCACCTTGTCACTATACTTGCTGGTTTGCATGCATTCCCCAAATGTTTTGCCGTCAAGTTCCAGTTCATTTGCATACCCGATTAGGCTCATAGTGTCTGCTCTGCCTTGTCTTTCAAAAACAATTTGGGCATACTCCCAGAACTTTCCTTGGTCATTTGCGCAGTATGCTGCCTGCGCTGACAGTCTGTCATTTGCGTGTCTGTTTGTTGGCATCGGCCTGAAAGATATTTTTATCTTTTCTTTGTATTCTTCTGCGATTTTAGGATAAGTGTTCAAAAAGAATTTTTTCGTAAATGGGCATTGAAAATCGCCAAAAATGATAAACTCAACCTTGCTATCAGCAGGCCCAAACCATGGATAGTTTCCTATCGTTAATGGTTCTGCAGGCTTGAAAAGTCCTGGTACTGTATAAACAAGAAGAACTATGGCGGCAGCCAAAACTCCCCATTTCAAATAACCTTTCATTGCCTGCTTATTGTTAAGCGCCGCAGCAGCTTGTCTTTGTTTTTCTCTTTCTTCCTCTTTCTGCTTCTGTCTTAATTCTTTTTCGTCGTGAGATGACAATTCTTGCTGTGATTCTTCAGGCATAATAAATAAATGATGTAGCGAGGAAATATATAAAGGATGTTCTTTTGCAAGACATATTTTCCACTACATAAAAACTTATTAATCTTCTGTGGTGCAGCTTTTCAAAAAGGTGCACTGCATGTTTCCATTAACTTCATTTGAACAAGGTTCTTTCACGCTTATAACTGGGCCTGTGAAGTCTGAGAAAACAACAATTCTTGAAGCGATTTTGAACAGTGCAAAGGATGGTGGGTTGATGGAAAAGGAGCCTTTTTTGGTTGTAAAGCATCCTAATGACGATTTGAAACAGCCGGACCACATTGGCAGGCATGCCGCGCATTCGTTGCAAAATCCTGACGAGATTGCAAGATTGTTAAAAGAAGAACACAGGCACGTAATTATTGGAGGTATTTCGCATTATGACTCAAAGAATATTGTTGACCTTGTTGATGGGCTTGTGCGAAGCAACAGGAATGTTGTGGCAAGCGGTTTGAACCTGAACACGTCAGGAATGCCGTACAAGCATATGTCTGGACTGATGAGTTTGACTGATGATGTTGTGTTGACTAAGGGTATTTGTGATGATAATGGGTGTTTTCGGGAGGATGCTGTGCGAAGTGTTGAGCTTGAGGAGGGTGTGTTTGCGCCAAGATGTTTGCACCACTTCAATTATCCCGGCAGTCCTGGCACTACTCCTGACAGGGATGGTGGGATTGTGGTTTTTGCCGGTCCGATGTTTGCAAGCAAGTCAGTAAAGTGGAGTTCTATTGTTAGCAGGAAAAAAGTTGCAAATGTTCCTTATGTTACGTTGACGTGGATTGATAACACGCGGTATGGCACAAATGCCGGCAGTCGTTCTGTGTTTGATGAGGGTGTCGCGAGCTTGAATAATGGCAAAAAGATTTCTGCTGTGCTTGTGAGAAATGCAGATGATGTGGTGGAATATTTGAAAATGAAGCCTTGTGTGAGAGATGTGTTTATTGATGAGGTTATGTTGTTGGATAATGATTATGTTAATGATAAGGTTGACAAGAGCGTGTTGAGCGTTCTGAACGAGTATTCTGCCAGAGGGTACAGGTTTTACCTTACCGGACTTCACCGTAATTTCAAGCGTGAGCCTTTTTTTGAAATGCCTAAGCTGATGTGTGTGGCAACTCATATTGAAATGTCAAATGCGTATTGTGTTGTTTGCAGTCATCCTTCAACTGAAAATCAGCGGATGAAATGGGTGGCAAAAGGCAAGTATGTTCCTGCGAGGTATGATGACCATATTGTTGCAACAGGCGGCGCGAAGGAGATGAATGATGAGCCTCCGCAGTGTTATGAAGCGCGTTGTCTTGAACATTTTGAGCTTCCTGGTGCTCCAGACGTGAAGTATAAATTTCCAAAGTGGTCGCTGATTTAGCAAAATTTATATAATCTCCAGTAAAATATGACAGTAGAGGTGACTTTATGAATGTTTTTTCTAACAAGAAGGGTCTTGAGCTTCCTATAACCGCGATTGTTGTTCTTATTATTGCTATTTTGTTTTTGAGTCTTGCAGGTATGTTCATCAAAACATTGTTTACTGGAGGTACAGAACTTTTGACAAGTGAGCTTGCCAAGATGAAAGAGCAGTTGCGAAAAAACATTGAGGAAAGTGGTGAATTGTTTGTGATGAGTGAAGGTGCTGAGATGGAGATTAAGAAGGGTGCGCCGAAAAAGTTTTATTTTGGTGTTAGAAATACTGCTTCAAGTCAGGTGTGTTATAGGGTTGCGGTTCGTTGCCTGAAACCTTTTACTTCTGGCACTCAGTGTTCTGCCGCGTCTGGTGCTGAGAATGTGCTTGTTGGTGGAAAAGACAATTCAGGGACTGTGCCTGCAACAGGTGATCAATGGTTCAAACTGCTTGACGAGTTCAGTGTTCCTGCAAATGAAGTGTACGTTTCTCCTGTAACATTGCAGGTGTCAGGTAATGTGAAGCCTGACACGTATTTGATGGAAGTTAGCGTGTACAAGAGCAATGAAGAGGGTAAGTCTTGTGCTGAAACCAGCAATTGGCCCTCAGAGGCGGGTGAAACGTATCAGAACAAGCGTTTCCACATCATTGTTGGTTAGAGGCAGATTATGCGTATGCGGTTTG
This sequence comes from Candidatus Aenigmatarchaeota archaeon, assembly GCA_016198725.1. Taxonomy (GTDB): domain Archaea; phylum Nanobdellota; class Nanobdellia; order Woesearchaeales; family ARS49; genus JACQIC01. Next base: position 7,282 of record JACQIC010000049.1, read on the forward strand.
CAATATTATTAATTGTTCTTGCAGCAATACTATTACTGATATCAGCGTGTGAAAAAACAGAGTGCAGGAAAGATGTTGATTGCGCCAAACAGGAACATTATTCTGCAAAATGCACTGAAAACAAGTGCGGTTATGAACGCGTTCAGTCTGAATGGTGCGGGGAAAAGGTGTGTGCTGGAAAGCAGGGAACTTACCTTACTGCGCAATGTTTTGAGGGTAAAACATGCTTGTATGACATTTCACAACAGCAGATAAAGCCGGTTTTTTTTCAAGCAGAACAAGCAAGTCAAGGAGACAAATTCCGTTTGAGTCTTGTGTTTAACCAGCCGTTTAACCTGAAAAAACACACTGTTGAAGCAAAGATTGAATTGTCGCAGGAAGTTCAGCAGAATAGTGAACGAAGAATCAGCAGGATGACTTTATCTGGGAGAACAAAGGATAATAGGGTTGTTGTTTTGTCTGAGAAAAGCATTAATAAGGTTTTGTGGTCAACAGACGCAGATATTCAGGAAGAGCTTGTTGTTGATTTTCCAACGCCGCTTGTTGAAGGTGAGTTGTCAGACATAATGCTGGCTGTTGATTATGAGTATCTTTTTAGCGCGGCTTCATCTGTTCAAAAAAAGACTGCATCAGTGCAGTTTAGGTTTCCTCAGCAAAAGTTTACATACGTGAATCCGCCTAATTTTTATCCGTGCCAGAATTGTGATGACAAGAATCCTGGAACGCGTGATGAGTGTGGTTCTCAGACAAGGTTTTTCTGCCGGCATATTCCTTTGGCTCAAGTGTGCGGTAATTTTGTGTGTGATTCGCAGGAAAACAAGTGCTCGTGCCCGCAGGACTGTGGGCCGTGCAAAGGATCAGGTATTTTCACAACAAAAATCTGCAGGGAAAACAAGTGCGTGTCAGAAGTAAAAAGTGGAATTGCCGTGAGCCCGCAAACTATTTTTGATGACAGGAATCTTGGTGTTTTCCAGCTTCAGACTTACATTAAATACAACATTCCATTTAACACGCAGTCAGATAAGTTTGAGATAAGCACAACACTGTACCAGCTTGGAGCGAATGTTGGGAATGTCAGGATTGAAACGATTCGTTTGCTTGAAGGCGCTCAGGAGGTTGCGTTTGTTAGTGAGAAAAGAGCGCTTTCAACAGTGGGAAGCACGCAGTCTATTGATTTTACAGTGCCTCTGCAAGCCGCGTCTGAGGTTGAGCGGAATGTTGTGTTGGCGGTTTATTACTCGTATGACCAGAATGGTCAAAAAAAGGGTCAGTTTCAGAAACCATTAGGTAAAATAATTCTGATATCTCCACAATGAGCACACAATGAAATCTAACAAAGGGCACACTTACCGCATAAATCAGACATTTTCCCGTGTGAGCGATCGGAAGGCGAGCGAACTCGGGAAAATGATGAATAAAAAAGGAATAGAGCTTCCGCTTTCAGCAATTGTAACTGTAATTCTTATGGTTATGATACTTGCTGGAGCTATTGTGCTGACGTTTCGTTTTTTTGCAGGTGCTGAAGAGATTCGTGCAGAGATTGACCGTTCTACAAGGGAGCAGATTTCGAGTTTGTTAAGAACTGGCAATTCGCTGGTTGCCATACCTTTTAACAAAGCGCAGTTGTCTCGCGGCGGGCAGAAAGTGTTTGTTGTTGGAGTCCGCAACATTGCAGAGAAAGCAAGGTTTAGCGTTCGTGTGGAGTTTGACAGCGCGTATGACTTGAATGAAAAGCCGATTGTTGGAGTTTTGCCTGATTTTATTAATGACAAATGGCTTGGTGCATTTTCGACTATTCTTGGTGTGCAGATAGATAAAAACAAGATTGATTTCATTCCTGTTGTTGTCAAAGCTCAGGGTGCTGTCAGCGAGTCAACGCCTGCTCCGCGGGGTGTGTACGTTTTTAATGTGTGCGTGTACAAGGATGCTGTGCTTCCTCTTGCGCCATGCCAGCTTGAACAGCTTGAGATGACAAAAGAAGTTTTTTATGACAAGACTGTTCACCAATTATTTGTGGAGCTTTAATCTTCTTCTCCTTGATTAACCACGAGCAGTTTGTTTTTTGTTCCTGCAAGTGCTACAGGGTTTTTTCCTACTGGAATGCTTCTGATGACCTGCCATGAATGCCTGTCTATTGCTACGACCGTGTTGGCTTTGGCGTCAGCGACAAATATTCTGCCAGACGTTCCTATTCCTTCTGCAAAAGTTATGCTGACAGGAGATATTCCTACATTTAATTGTTTTTCAACAGTGTATTTTTGCGTATCAATTACTGACAGCATGCCGTCTCCTTTGTTTACGACATACACTTCTTCATCATGAGCCCCGACTGTCAGCGCTCTTGGCTGCGCACCCACTATGATGTCAAACTTTTTCTTTCTGGACATGTCCACTCCGTCTATGACGCTGATTCCTCCTGAGCGTTCGTTTGCCACGAATATTTTTTCTTTGTCGTTTGTTTGCGTTATCGCTATTGGAACTTCTCCCACTTTTGCTTTTCCGGTTGCACGTTTGATAAACAGGTTCACTTTTTCAATAATGTCTTCTCCTGAAGAGGTTACAAATACATACTTGCCTTCGGGTGAAGCTGTGAGGGAAGATGGTCTTTTGCTGACAGGAATTGTTGAGTCAACACTCTGGCTGGTAAGGTTTACTACGCTTAAACTTCCTTCATCAATATTGGCAACAACGACAAGGTCGCTTATAGGAACAAATGTCACTGCTTTTGGCTTTGCTCCAACTTCAATAGTGCTTAATACGCGGTTTGATGTTAGGTCAATAATGGTTAGTGTGTTGTCACCTCCATTGGTTACTGCTGCATAGTAGCCGTTTGGAGTTATCGCGACATCAGATGGTGTGCGTCCTACTGGAATTTTTTGAACTATTTCGAGTTTGTCTGCATCAATAACCCAAACGCTGTTTTCTTCAAGGTTCTGTTGTTCGAGGTTTTCTTCATTGGCGTTTTTCTCTGCTTCAGTTCCTTGCGGGATTTGCACAGGAATTGTTTCTTTTGTTTTTTCAACAGCAGACACTCGGGGGGCTGATGGTTGTTCTTTTGGTGTATTTTGCTGTTCAGATGATTCGGCTGGCGCAGGTGGCGTGGTTGCACAACTGGCGAGAATAAGCATAAGCACGCTTAATATGCTCAAGAGTGTATATTTCATGGAAGACTAATCACGACTATTGTTTTTAAACATCAAAATTCCGCTAGTTTATATATTTAGTGGTTATTGACGATTTGCGAAATTCTCTGAATTCGTTGGCGAGTTCTGCAAGTATTGTGTCAGGGTGTTGTGCTTGAACAATTGCTGATGACACTAATATTCCTTTGGCGCCGAGTTCAAGTGCTTTTCTGACGTCTTTTGCGTGCCGGATTCCTGCACCGCAAAGTACTGGTGTGGTGATTGCTTTTATTGTTTTTGTAATAACGTCTGGTTTTGCCTGAGATACAGCAGTGTTTGTGCCAATGAGTTCAGGTGGTTCTACTACAATTACATCGGGGTTTAAAGAGTTGATTTGTTTTGCTTCAGTGGGTGTTGCGGCGCATGCAATGACAAATAGTCCTGCTTTTTTTGCTAAAAGTATTGATTGTTGCAGTACTGCTGGTGAAAGTTTTCGTTCTGAATGGTTCAAAAGTGTTCCTTGCGCTCCTGCTTTCTTTACCCCGCATGGACTGATGCTGCCTGTGTGCGCTCCGTACTTGATTGCGTCAATGTGTTGTGCAAAAGTTGGTATTCCTGTTGCAGAAACAGCCATGATGTCTTGTGGTTGTACTGCAAGCGCGATTTGAATGTTGTATTTTTTCGCTGCAAAAATGGCTGTTCGCGCAAGCGTTACAGCGTGTTTTCCCATTCCTGGTTCATATGCTTTGCAGTTTATTATGAGTTCCATCAGCCAAACACCACGCCGACTCCCCAAATTAAGAGCACTCCTACAAGCAGGCTGGCAAATTGTGCCAATGATCTGACTGGTATGCGTTCTTTGTGAAGTTCTGGTAGAAGGTCTGCGCTTGCGATATAGATGAATCCTCCTGCTGCCAGCGCAAGAAGGTACTGGTTTGTTCCTAATAGGAAATCTTTGAAATAAAATGCGAGAAGTGCTCCTGCAAATGCAGTAAGTGCTGAAAGGAAATTGTACGTGAGCGCCCGTGCCCTGCTGAGACCGCTAAACAGCAATACTGAAAAATCCCCTATTTCCTGCGGAAGCTCGTGAAATATTATGGCTAAGCCTGTGGTAAGTCCTGCCGGTACAGAGACAAGAAAAGATGCGGTTATTATTACTCCGTCAACAAAATTGTGCACTGCATCGCCTATTAGAATTAGGTAGCTGAAAGTGTGCACTTCACATGCTCCATGGTGGCAGTGGCTCCAGAGCAAAAATTGCTCGATAACAAAGAATATCAGCACTCCTGCGAGAGTATACGCGAGTATTGCCGGATTGTTATCTGACAGCTCAAGTGATTCCGGCAGAAGTTCAAGAAATGCTGCTGCCATGAGTGCTCCTGCCGCAAAACTCACAAGATTAGTCATGTACTTGTTGAGTGTTTTTTTCCGTAGCGAGAGGAAAAAAACTCCTACAAGTGATATTACGCTCGAAAGGAATGTAAACAGCAGTATCCAGAGAAGAACCTGCATTATTCACCTGTAATCCAGTTATTTATTTTTTCTCTGAGCATTGTTTCTCCCGAGAATCCGACTATCCTGTCTGTTTCTTCTCCGTTTTTGAACAGCACAATGCATGGTATGTTCATCACACCAGCACGTTGGGCTGTTTCTCCGTGCTCGTCAACATTTAGCTTAGCGAAAACAACTTTTCCTTCGAATGTTTTTTCTCTTGCTATTTTTTCAAACGCCGGACCGAGCATTTTGCAGGGCGCGCACCACGGCGCCCAGAAGTCTACAACTACTGGTAGTTTTGACTCGAGAATTTCTTTTTCAAAATCGTTCACGTTCTGTACGTTAAACTGCATGTGCGTCTATCTCACCTGTCTTTCTTTTCGGCGCCGCTTTTCTTTCAAATAAATAACGCCTTTTGTTTGCATCTAAATCTATGAAACTGTCTGCTGCTTCTGCAAGTTTTGCTGATGCGCTTTTGCCAAATGCCATGACTTCAACTCTTGTTCCGAGGGCTTTCTGCAGGTGCATTACAAGAGAAACAAAGTCTCCGTCTCCTGAAACCAGAACTACAGTGTCGAGTTTGGGCGCGAGCTCTATCATGTCCATTGCTATTCCTATGTCCCAGTCTCCTTTTTTAGCTCCTCCTACAAATATCTGGAGGTCTTTTGCTTTTACTTCAAAACCAATGTGTCCAAGTGCTTCAAAGAATACTTTTTCTTTTTCAAAATCTTCTGTTTTTATGACGTACGCTATGGCGCGTATTAGCTGGCGGTTTTGGACAGCATCCTGCAGGATTGCTTTAAAATTGACTCTGCAGTCATACATGTATCTTGCTGAATAATACATGTTTTGCACGTCGACAAAAACTCCTATTCTTTGTCCTGTTGGTTGTTTCATGTTTTGTTCTCACATTTTTTCTGGCTCGCAGGTATAAAAACGTATCGATTCATCGTACGTTTGGTTTGAGACTGCAGAGTTCTGGTGATGCGCCGTTTTCTTCAAGGATTATTCTGGCGTGTTCAATTGAGTGTGCGTGAACTTTGTATATTTTGTTTGTTGGTATTTCTTCAGGTACAAGATATACTGTTCCTATGTTACTGAGTTTTTCATGTCTTTTGACCTGTTGTGGCACTTGTATTTCAAGTACGGCTCCTTGTTTGCTTACTCTTTGCACTGTTCTGGCAGTATTAAAATCAGTGTAGAGCATGATGAAGTATTGTGAAATGTCTATTCCTGACAAGAGTTGTCTGAGTTTGGAGTCTCTCGAATGCGTACCTATGTAGTACGCTGCAGAATATTTGCCGTTTACGCCTTCTTGTTTCATGCTTTCAAACATGTCTGGCCTGTCTAATGCAGCATTTTGAAGAAATTCTATTTTTGCTTCCAGTTCTGCTTTTTGGCTGTTAAACTGCCTTCGTGCTTCTTCTTTGTTGTGCAGGGTAAGAAGTCTATAAAGGGCGGGTGGTTTTATGCTTCCTTCTGCGAATAGTCTTTCAAGCCAGTTTCCTGAAACTGGAAAGTAGCCGTAATTCATAAAGGGAAAAAAAGAAAAGGCGGTTTTAATCCTTCTGACACCACTGTGTATGCTTTTTTTGTCAAGGTTTTTTACTACTCTACTTGTTTCTTCGTATGAGGAAGACTGCAAGCAGTCCGACAATTATCAGCAGCACAAGTCCACTTATGCCTGCAAGCAGGACAACGTATGTTGTTGAGTCCTTGAATGTTGTCAGGTCTTGTGTTCTTGGTCTTGGTGTTGGTGCAGGAACAATCGTTACTGTGGATTGTTCTGGTTTTGGTGTTTCCTTGACTTCTTTGACAGGTGTATTTACCACTGTACTTTCTTGTTTTGTTTCACAGGCTTCTACTGTGAGGAATAGTGTTTTTGATCTGCTTCGCGCAATGTTGTCAAAGTAGGTGTTAACATCTATTCTGTATGAACCTGGTTTTGTATCTGCAGGTATTGTGAAGTCAAACGAGTCTGTGCGTGACCTGTCTTCATCAAGTTCAAGATCAGTTACTTTCTTGTTGAGTTTGAGAGGTGTTGACAGAATCTCTATTGCTGCTGCATCTTCATCTCTTTTGCCAAAGTTAGAGATTGAAGTTGAAAGCCGAAAGTTCTTTTCTCCGCAGACAAGTGTTGCAGGGCTAAGCTCTGTTCGTCTGAGGGTAATATCGTGCGTATCTCGTTCAACCTGCAGTCTGACGGTGTTCTCTTCGCCGTGGAGTGCGCCATTTTGGTCTTTTCCTGAGATTTTGATTGTCAGCTTGTATGTTCCATCATCAACATCATCGTCAACATCAAAGTCAAATGAAACAGAGTCGTCGTCCTTTGGACCAAGATCTCCGAGGTCTTCACTTTCATCAAGGTCAAAGTCACTGTCGTCAATTTCAGCCAGAACTTCAACATCTTCTATTTCAATGTCTTCGTCGCTGTTGTCGCTGAATTTGTTTTTAACCTGGACTTCAAGTTTTAGCTTGTCGCCTGGTCGTAGGTTTTTTATTTTGTCACCGTCAGAAGCGCTTTCGCTGTTTCCGTTGACAAATAGTGTCAAATCATCAATAACAAGCTTGTTTGTTGCCTGCATTTCAATATTTGCAGTGTTGCTTGTTATTGTTGTGCTGTTTCCTTGTGCAGTCGCAGTCATTGTTCCTATAACTTGTGCAGCTTCTTTTAAGTTGCTGTCAACTGCATTAAGATTTAGTGGAATGGTTCCTGTTAGAGTGAGAGAAACTGACTGCCCTGCAGTGAGGTTTACAGGAATGTTTGTGAAATTCAGATTTTTGTCGCTTGTTGCGGTATGAGCAAATGCTATATTTGTTATTGTGAAGTTTGCATCATTTGTGATTGTAAATTCTCGCGAAGCATTTTTGCCTCTTTCTTGCTTGTCATCTCCGAGTTTGACTCCATTTATCTGAAGTGCAGAAGCATTTAATACAAGAATTACCATCAGCACGACGATTGTTGTTAAAAGGAAACGTTTCATTTCAGTACCCCCTACACATTATTTGTTATTAATTTGTTATTGGCAAGTAGTAGTTACAGAATATATATAAACATTTGGATACTACAGCATATAATACGTATATGATAACCTACTGCTTTTCTTGAATGTCATCAGCCATCTTCACAAATTCTTCAGCATCCACTACTGCCTGTTGCTGCTGTATGATTTTCTTCTTCAGAATATCTGTTTGCTTTTTTTCTTCAGCATGAACTTTTGTATCTGTCAGCGATGCAGTGTTTGCATCAGCGACTGCTTCTTTTACATTCTGAAAGGTTGACTTTAATTTTGACAATTCATCTTTTACTTTATTTAAAGTGTCATCAGCGTCAATCACGTGTTTGACTGCGTTTACTGCCTCGTTCACAGTATTTCTCTCTTCTTTTGATATTCCGACAAGCTGTTCAAGCGGTTTATCTTGTTCTTTGGTTTTCGTGCTGATGATAATTTCTTTCGCACGCTCAACAGCTTCCTCCATAGTGGTTGCGAGATGCATTTTTTTAAGAGAAGAAGCAAGTTCTGAAATGCGTCTGGATGTTTCAGCGTCCATAAAGAAAAAGTTGAAGGGGAGCTATATTAACTTTATTATATTCGCTTGTTTATTCACTGCAAACTTTCAGGTTTCTTCCCTGACGAGAATTTGCCCGAACTCCGTGCCTGCGGCACTGCGTTCATGTCAAATTCAAGAGGGGCTACGATAAATGTTATTGTTCCACGGTAAAGCCAATCCAAACAAAGCATACGATAAAGCAAAACCGTTGGCATTCTCTTCAAAAACCATGCGTGGAATTATTTCGCCCCGTAGCCATTCCCAGAATTTGTCTGAATGCAGGCGCAAAGCGCCGGAATTCGACAAATTCTTGCCGTGGAGTTGCAGGCAGGCACTACACGCGAATCCACTGGTTTTGCAGAACTGACTGAGTCTTGAGCTGTTTTTCAATGCGCAGTTTGTGGATGATGTCATTCAACACGTTCATGAAAGAAATAAACGCATCGTATGGACTTTCATAAGGGTTGAAGTATTTGTGGACATCGCCGTCAGAAAACCATTTTGTGCACATGTAGTAAAAATGGTCGCTTGTTGTCAGTTTTCTCCAAGAAGTAATGAGCGCTTCGTCTTTGCTTGCCAGAACGGCGTCTCTGAGCGCGTAGAGGTTTTCTATAGCTGATTGCTGCATTTTGTTTCCTGTCCACGCAGATGTATCTCGCTCCATGTCTGCCCACGATACAGTGTTGTGAAAGTCAAGTTCATCTTTTGGCTCTGCTTCTATTTGTGATGGAACGTGGAATCCTATGCCTTTCTTGAACAGTTCTGCAGGCAGGTGTTTTAGAAAGTTGAAAATGCCTGTGTCATCCCATTGGTGTTCACCAAATGTTTCATAATCAATAAATAGGTTTATCGTATCCCCGTAAATAGGGGCAAGCCATGACGCGAATTTTTGCGCGTTTACCGGCCACCCTTCCCATTTTCTGTCTGAGAAACGGAACGCTATGTCGTCTGACAAACGGTAGTTTTTCAACAGGAGTTTTATTCTGCTGGTGCCTTTTGGTTTGTATACAAAGTTTGGAGACCGCCAGCCGAGAATATGGTCTGCTCCTTCTGCAAGTATTGCTTTGTAGCCCATTTTTTCTGCCAGTGCCGCGATTTGGTTGTTAAAGCAGAGTTCTGTATTTCTAAAAACCAGTGGCCTTGCTCCAAAATGTTTCCTGACTGCTTTATAGTGTAGTTCAACTTGTTGTATAAATTCTTCTTTGTTGTAAAGAGATGCAAGCGAGTGATGATATGTTTCTGAAAGGAATTCAACGCATCCTGTGTCAGCAAGTGCTTTGAAACTGTCAAGAACTCTTGGCGCGTATTGTTCAAATTGTTCAAGCGCAGTTCCTGTTATGCTGAAGCTTGCTTTAAATTTTCCGTTGTATTTTGATATCAGTTCAAGAAGAAGTTTGTTTGCTGGCAGATAGCACTTTTGGGCAACGCGCTGCATGATAGACCTGTTTCGCTGTTCATCAAAATAGTCTGTACTTGTTCCGATATCAAATAAGGAATATTTTCTAAGTCTAAATGGCTGGTGAACCTGAAAGTAAAAGCAGACATTTGTCATGCGCTCACCACCATCTGTTTGCAGACGTTGTTGTACACGTCAATGCATTTTCGTGCAGGAGTATCAAGTTCAAATTTTGAAGCTTCTTGCGCTGAATTCTCCTGCAATTCATCATGCAGGCTATTGTATCTGAGGACTGCCACTATTTTGTTGACAATTTCTTTCTGGTCCCAAAAGTCTACTTTCAAAGCGTGCCTGAGCACTTCGCTGACTCCACTTTGTTTTGATATGAGTACAGGGGTATTGTTTCTTATCGCTTCCAGCGCAACAAGGCCGAACGGCTCGCTGATTGATGGCATGACGAATAGTTCTGCAAGCTGAAATGCCTTGTGAACTTGTTCGCCAGATAACGCTCCGGTAAATATAACATTTTGGCTTATGCCGAGCTCTGCAGCAAGGCTTACAATGCGCGGCAGCATCTCTCCTCCGCCTGCCATTACGAATTTTGTGCGAGGCTCAAACTGAAGAACTTGTTTGGCAGCTTGCAAAAAGTGGTCAGGCCCTTTCATGACAGTCATTCTGCCAAGGTATAACACTATTTTTTCACGTAATGGAGTTTTGTAATTGAGATTATAATCAGACAAGTCCGGGTCTATTCCCCAGTGAACAACGTGAATTTTTGATGAGGGAATATTGTAATGACTCATCACTGTTTGTTTCAGAAAATGACTGTTGGCAATGATTGCATCTGCGCTGCAGAATCCTGCCTGCTCAATGCCGCGAATGGTTTTGTTTGGGTGTCCTATAGTCCGGTCATATTCTGTTGCATGAATGTGAACAACGAGTGGTTTGCAGGATGTTTTTTTTGCATTGATGGCTGCACCGTAAGTCATCCAGTCATGTGCGTGTATGACGTCGTGCTCGACCTCTTTTGCAATGCGTCCGGCCGTTGCGGCATAACGTTGGACTTCTGCAAAAAGATTTCGTCCATAAATTTCTTTGGAGCCATTTTTAGCGTATGTTTCTTCATATGTTTGCGTGGTGGCGTAAGGAGAAAGTAGAGAATCTATCAGCTTTATTTTTGTGCTATAGACATTTGCTCCGAGGAGTGTGACGAATTTTGCTTTTGCGCTGGATGGCACTGCAGGCATGACAAAAGTTACTTCTGTTCCCTGCCGCGATAGTCCTTTTGTTAAATCATGGCATGCAGTTCCCAGCCCGCCGCTTTTATAGGGTGGAAACTCCCAGCCAAACATTAACACTTTCACAAATATCACCTTTTCGTATACTAGTGTAGAACTGCACGTATTTAAGACTTGTGCTGTAGTGTTTTGTTGTACTATCCTAAAAGTATTTCCCCACGACAAGAATTGTTCTGCTTCTATGAAGCTGAACAAAACTAAAGTCGTGGGAATCCTATGGAAGAAAAACAAAGGATTGAGCAGTTACCAAGCACGA
>JACQIC010000043.1 GCA_016198725.1 Candidatus Aenigmatarchaeota archaeon
AATAGTGATTTTTGAGCATCACAGAAATCTTTTAGATTTCTGGGACACAAAAAATCCATGGATTTTTTCGTGTGCTCACGATTTTCCAGCATTCAATCAGTATAAAACTGGTGGAAAATCGTGACATTTTTAAATCAAGGCAAGAAACACGTTTTCAATGAGACAAGAGCATATTAAATTCTTAATCTGCCCAACCTGCAAACAAAAACTCACACCTGCAACAACGCGGTCAGAAAATGCTGAAATAATTGAAGGAACACTATCCTGCGGCAGACATACTTTTCCAGTCACGAAAGGAGTGGCTGTTTTTACACCAGAACAAAATTCAACAGGAATAAATTTTGGGTACGAATGGAACAAGTTCACCAGTTTCTTTGCAGAATACGAACACCAATTCCTTGACTGGATATTTCCTGTTCAAAAAGAGTTTTTCAAACAAAAAATAATTTTTGACGCCGGATGCGGCAACGGAAGGCACGCTTTTTTGGCTGGCAATTTTGGCGCAAAACTCGTTTTTGCAGTCGATATCAGCAATGCAGTTTTCCCTGCAAAAAAACTCTGCAAAAACCTGCCTAATGTAGAAGTCATCAAGGCAGACATAACCCAACTGCCTTTTAATAACGAAACATTTGATTACACTTATTCTATTGGAGTACTCCACCATCTTTCCGAGCCAAAAAAAGGATTCTCCGCAATAATTGACAAAACAAAAAAGAATGGGGTAATCAGCGCATGGGTGTACGGGCAGGAAAACAATTTCACGCTAAGACTTCTAAATCCATTGCGCCGTCTTGTGTTTCGCAACACACCAAAAACATTCAACTACGCACTAAGTTTCTTAATCGCATCACTCCTCCACCCAATTATTCACTTATATGGAATATTGCACAAATTACAATTTTCAAACAAACTAACCAAGTATATACCGCAATATCACCTCTTTGTTTATTTCTCAAAACTGCCATTTCACGTCACGCATAACACTGTTTTTGACCAAATGAGCGCTCCAATAGCGCATTATTTAAAAAGAAGTGAACTCGAATTCTGGCGGCAGGAAAACAACCTGAAAAACTTTCTTGTAACATGGAGAAATAAAAACAGCTGGCGCATTTATGCAGTCAAATCGTGACGTTTATAAGCTCCAAAACTTTTACTGATTCCATGAAAGCCAGACTGCAAAAAATCCTTGCGCAAGCAGGCGTAGCATCGCGGCGAAAATGCGAAGAGCTTATCAAGGAAGGAAGAGTGAAAATAAATGACAAAATTGCCAAAATAGGCGAGTCAGCAGAACCTGATAAAGACGTCATCCGCGTTGATAACGAGCGCATACGATTAGAAAAAAAAGTATATCTCATGCTGAACAAGCCAAAAGACTACATTGTTTCAGTCAGCGATGAATATGGGCGAAGAACAGTTATGCAACTCGTGCCTGCACGTGAAAGACTATTTCCAGTGGGCAGACTTGACAGGGATGCAGAAGGAATTCTACTAATGACCAATGACGGAAACCTTGCAAACTGTTTAATGCACCCGCGATTTGAAGTAGAAAAAGAATACTATGCAACTCTTGCAACAGAAATAAAAAAAGAAGACGTTGAAAAATTAAAAAGAGGATTTGTCATAGATGGACGGAAAGTCATCCCAAAAACAAAACTCCTTGACCGAAACAAACTCGCGCTTTCAATTCATGAAGGAAGAAAACATATTGTCAAACGCTTGTTTTGGCGGCTGGGGTATCGGGTAACACGGCTTCAACGGGTGCGGATTGGGCCTTTGGTTTTGAGCGGGATTTCTTCTGGACACTACCGTCAGCTTTCTTCACAGGAACTTGAACAGTTGAAGAAGCTTTGCCACTAACTTTTGGCACAGGAGTTTTGGAAGCAGAACTAATGGGCGCAGAAGCAGTGGATGCAAGTTTGCTTCTCCTAAGCACTATTGGTTTTGATTTTTTAGCAGAACTTTTGGCTTTTGTTTCCAACACTTTGATGCCAAGAGGTTCAAGAACTTTTTTAACATCTTCATGGCTGGCTTCTTTACCTATTGCCACCAGATTTGGAAGCGGCTCAAGATGCGATAAATTGCACATTCTTCTGCGCGTTTCACCATCTATGAGAACTCTATTGTTTTTTGCTTCACTCAAAACTACACATTTCTTCCCTGCATCTCTTCCTGCAATTTTAACGCACAACCGTCCTGTTTGTATCATGCTTTCCTCACAGAATCCACAATCACCTGACGCATGCAGGAAGAACAAAGCTGGCCGCCAAAAGGCCTCTGTGGTCTTTTTGCAGTCTTGGCCATGTGCTGCAGTTCACGAGCACGAACACGGGGAACACCACTTAGCAAAGAACTGCACTTCGCACACTGCGCCTGTGCCGGCTTGCGCTTCTTATAATGAAGTACTACCTGACCGCCAGGCGTTTTCACAAAAACACGCCTAAATGTCCGCGACCTATACCTCGGTGCAACCATGACACCTGAGAAAAGCAAGTGGTTTATAAACCTATCATTTCTCGAGTTCGCCTTTGGCTCACACGAGAAATGACTGATTTTCAAACTAAACACACACTTTAAAAACATCATCAGTCTTCAACGTGGCATGCTCGACATTGTTGTACCTAACGGAAATGAAGCTGAACTTATTGAAATGGCATACCGGCTGGGCTACAAACAGCTCTTATTTCTTTATAGGAAACCAACACCTGCTCCAACAACACAACTGCCTGTAAAAACGCTTAGCGGAGTGCTGCTGTCAAAACCAACCCAAGCTTACAAAAACACAATAACAGCGGCAGCAAGCAGTGAACAAGACAGAGAATACCTTGAACACAACCCGCCAACAATAATGCATGATTTTGAAACAATACAACAACCAGACCTGATGCATGAACGAACCAGTGGGCTCAACCAAGTGCTTTGCAAACTTGCTGCAGGCAGAACGAAAATATATTTTTCATTTTCAAACATTCTTGCGCTTTCAGGCATAAAACGGGCAAGAATGCTTGGAAGAATAATGCAAAACACCTTTTTGTGCAGAAAATATGGCGTTCAAATGGGAATAGCGAGCTTTGCAACACACCCTTATCAAATGAGGCCGCCACATGACTTAAAAAGTTATTTTTTGCAGATGGGAATGCGTGATGATGAAGTGAAAAAAGCGTTTACTCTAAACACTCCTGCCTAATCAATTCATCAGATATTTTCCTGCACCATTCTTTGTCTGATTTTCCAAGAAGCAAATAGCTTGCATCCCTGCAAGCAGTTTTGCCAAGCAAAGACAAATCTCTTAAAACAACTGCTTTGCACTCATTAATATCTCCTGCACGAACCTTATTGCAGTAAGAAACATCACCAGTAGTATAAGCCAAGCACTGGTAGTTATTATTGCACGCGTCTTTATCTTTTGCAGCCACTGTTTTACAATACTTTACCATTTGCATAATACTTATTTCATTGCACAGCTCTTTATCCTTAAACACTTCTGCCTTGCAGAATAATACAACATTCTTGTCTGTGATTTCTTCGCATAATGACGCATCTGCAGATTTTAATGCTTTGATGTATTCTACAGTATCAGACTGAACTTCTTCGCATTTGGAAAGAAAATCCCTGCGCAACTGCTCTTCAGGACGTTCACGCATAAGCATAAAAACTGCAATACCTACTGCCAGCAGGACAACAAAAATAATCCACCACTTTTTCATCATCCAGTTCCAATGACTTAAGAGTATAAAAAGTTTTATATATACACCAAACTGAATTATTAATGAGATTTGCTATAA
>JACQIC010000044.1 GCA_016198725.1 Candidatus Aenigmatarchaeota archaeon
AGAAAATACCCCCGAGAAAAACACAAACAACAAAGGAAATACTACATCAACCAAAAAAGAGCATTATGAAAATAAACTCTCTTAACTTAATGACATTGCCTTGGGGCGATTGGGATTTTTATTTTTTCTCTTTTATTTCTTTTAAAAGATTAATAGTAAATTCTTCTATTTTTACTGCGCCAAGAATCTTATTGTCACGCGTGCGGACATTTACTGTTTTTGACTGTAGTTCTTTCTCGCCTATAACAAGAATGTAATTTACGTGTGCAATTTCTGCTTCTCTGATTTTTCTGCCAAGTGTTTCTGTTCTGCTGTCAAACTCTGCACGGATTCCTGCTGAAATAAGTTTTTTATGCATGTCTGATGCAAATTCGTCAAACCTGTTTGCTATGGTTGTAATTCTTACTTGTTCTGGCGACAGCCAAAGTGGGAAGTGTCCTGCGTAGTGCTCTATCAGATATGCCACAAATCGTTCATGTGATGACAGCGGCGCGCGGTGTATTACAAATACTTCGTTGTTTTCTTTGTTGTTCTTGTCAACGTAACTTAGCTCAAATCTTTTTTTTGCCGCAAAATCAAGCTGGACAGTTGAGACTGTTTCTTCCCTTCCGGTAACAGTTTTGAGTTGTACATCTATTTTTGGCCCGTAGAATGCTGCTTCATTTTTTGCTTCAATGAATGGTAGTCCGGTATTTTTCAAAATTTCTCTAAGCGCGTTTTCAGTGTATTCCCAGTTTTCAGGCTCATCAATGTATTTTTCCTTGTTTGAAGAGTCCCACAATGATAGTCTGAAATAATAGTTTTTTAATCCGAAAACTTCAAAATAATATTTTATCATTTCAAGCACTGATTTTATTTCGTTTGCAATTTGTTCTTTTGTGCAGTAGATGTGCGCGTCGTTTTGTGATATCATTCTTACCCGCAAAAGTCCGGAAAGCGTGCCGCTTAGTTCATTACGGTATACTGTTCCGTATTCTGCAAGGCGTACAGGCATTTCTCGGTAGCTTCTTGTTTTGTTGCCAAAAATCAAGTGGTGGATTGGGCAGTTCATTGCTTTGAGGTAATATGTGCCGTCATCTAATGTCATTTTTGGATACATGCTGTCTGCGTAATGCGGTATGTGTCCGCTTTTTTTGAATAGTTCTTCTTTTGCAAGGTGTGGCGTGGCAACTCGCATATATCCTGCTTTTTTCTCGGTTTCGATTGCAAATTCTTCTATTTCCCTTCTTATTATTGCTCCTTTTGGAAGCCAGATTGGCAGGCCTTTGCCAACAAGCTCGTGCTGCATGTAAAGTTCCATTTCTGCTCCGATTTTTTTATGGTCGCGCTTCTGCGCTTCCTCAAGCAGTGTCAGATAATCCTTCAATTCTTTCTCAGAAGGAAAAGCAGTTCCGTAAACTCTTGTGAGCTGTTTGTTTTTCTGGTCTCCTTTCCAGTACGCTCCTGCGAGCTTCATTAGTTTGACTGCTTTGATGTTTGCCGTTGATGGCGTGTGCGGTCCTTCGCACAGGTCAACAAACTCTTCTCCTTGGCTGTAAGCTGTGAGCTCCTGCTCTTCTTGTTTGAACTGTTTTGCCAGTTCTATTTTGTATGGGTTGCTGCCAATGTTTTTTTTGACATCGTCCAGTGTCCAGACAAATTTTTTGGTTGGCAGATTTTTCTTGATGATTTTTTTCATCTCTTCTTCAATCTTTGGAAAATCGTCTTCTTTTACAGGCAAATCGTCAAAGTCGTAAAAGAATCCATCTTCTGTTGCCGGGCCTATTGTGTTTTTTGCATCAGGATAAAGATTTTTAACAGCGTGTGCAAGAATGTGTGCGGCAGAATGCCAGAACACTTTTTTTCCATCTGGAGTGCTGAAAGTGACAATTTCAACTTTCGCATCCTGCCTCACAGGATAAAAAAGGTCAACAAGTTTTCCATCTACTTTTGCGGCAAGGGCATCAGCAGCAAGTCTTTTGCCAATTGATTCTGCAATCTCCTTAGGAGTTGCACCTGTCTTAAACTCTCTGCCCGAGCCATCTGGAAGAATTATTCTCACCATATACCACGTACTACAATAGTAAGTTTATAAAGATTTATGAAAGTGTTTCATGCAAAAACCGATAGGTTTTAATTATTACTAAAAATTTTCCTGAACAAAGCCGTGAAGTGGCGGAGTTCAAAAAATTATGGATAAAATCGTTATTTTTGGCGAGGGTTATGTTGCCGGAAAGTTCAAGCAGGTTTTGCCTCAGGCAGTGACAACAAAAGAGGATATTTCTGATTTGGTTAAAGTGAATGCTGTCTTGCGGCAGCATAATCCTGATGTCGTGATTAATTGTGCAGGAAAAACTGGCAGACCTACTGTTGACTGGTGTGAGTCGCATATGGATGAAACTTGGAAGTCAAATGTGCTTGGCCCTCAGGTGCTTGCTTATGCGTGTCTTGAAAATAATGTTTTTCTCGCACATGTTGGTTCAGGGTGTGTTTATGAAGGTGACAATGCTGGCAGGGGTTATTCTGAGGAGGATGCTCCTAATTTTTTTGGCAGTTATTATTCTCGCACGAAGATTGCTTCTGAACAGGCTCTTGATTTGCTTCCTGTGCTTCAGCTTCGTTTGAGGATGCCTGTTGATTGCATTCCAGGACCAAGAAATTTTATCACAAAAATAACAAATTATAAGAGGGTGATTTCTGTTCCTAACAGTATAAGCGTTATGGATGATTTTGTTTTTGCAGCCATTAAGCTTATTGATTATCGCGCAAAAGGTGTTTATAATGTCGTGAATCCTGGAAGCATAACTCACAAAGAAATTCTTGATATGTACAGAGAAATAGTAAATCCTGCATTTGTTTATGAGCTGTTCTCTGTTGATGAACTTCATAGAGAAACTGTTGCAAAACGCTCAAATTGTGTGCTGTCAACAAAAAAAATAGAAACTCTTGAGATACTGGTGCCGGAAATACATGGCGTGATTAGAAAAACATTGATTACTTATAAAAATAATTTAATGGGCAAACACAAACAGTCACTGTAGTCATTCTCGTAATTTCCCTGTGTAAGCGAAGCGAACTCGGGAAAATTCATAAGGTTTAAAAACACATTGCAACATTCGGGAGTATGGCAGAAAGAATCGTTTGTACATCATGCAGAACGGCAATTGTGAACGTGGCTGGAGCCGCGCGTTTCAAATGTCCGAACTGCGGGCAGATTGAAATTGTCAGGTGCGCGCATTGTAGAAAAGCCGCAACTCATTACACCTGCTCAAATTGCAAGTTTGAAGGACCGAACTAAAAATGGCAAAAGTTGAAGTTACACTTAAAATCATGCCAGAAGGTCCCGGGTCTGACCTGAAAAAAATAGCTGAAGCAGTGAAAAAAGCAGTTGAGGATTTTGGCGGAAAAGTATATCATGAAGAAGTTAAGCCTCTTGGTTTTGGAATAAAGGAAATATATTTCACGTTTCTCATGGATGAATCAACTGGCGATACAGAACCTCTTGAGGAAAAAATCGTTAAAATTGCAGAGGTTCAAAGTGTTAAAGTGACAAATGTAACTCGCGCATTAGGATAATATTTATGGCAAAAAGAAAAAAAGAACCGCTTCCAGGCCTTAAAGGTGTGGCGATTTTTGTTGTTATAGGACTCTTCTTGTTAGGTTTGTTTTTTGTGTTTCCACTGAAAAAAGCAGTTGTTCCTGTGCCTGAACTGCCTGAAAAGCAGGTCATTGATCCTAATGCCGCTCAACAAGGTGATTTAGTCAGCATTAATTACGTGCTCAAGCTTGAAGATGGTGAAGTAGTTGATGCGAATGGAGAAACGGCAAAAAAGGCAGGGCTTAAAACATACATTGCAGGTCCATTTAGTTTTCTGTTGGGAAAATCAGGAAAAGTTAAAGGATTTGACGAAGCAATTATTGGAATGCTTCCTGGAGCTGAGAAAACAGTGACGATTGCTCCATCTGAGCCTGTTACGCGTGTTGTCATCAACCGCACTCAGCCGTTTTTCAGAAACGAGCCAATATCGCGCATATCATTCTTTCCAATAAAAAAGTTCAAAGAATTGTTTTCAAAGCCTCCAATTATTAATGATGTTGTTTGGAATCCTGACTTTCCGTACAAACTTCAAGTTCTGAATTTTTCAAATAAAACAGTTGTCGCACAAGCGATGGTGAAAGAAGGAGATTCAATACAACTGCCAGCTATGCCTTGGAGATCAAAAGTGCTGTCAGTTTATGATAAGATTATCACAATTATGCATAATCCTGAAACAGGAATGTTTATCAATACTTTGTTTGGAAACGCAAGTGTTTCTGTTGAGCGAAGCAGATATTTTGTTCACTACAATGCCTCTGTCGGTCAGCTCGTAAATTACGGGGCGCCATCTACTGCAAGCAATGGACTCGTTATCAAACACGCGTTTAAAGTCACTGAAATGACTAATGAGACAATAACAATTGTTAGAGACGACAATCTTGCGGAAAAAAAGTTAACGCTGGAATTGAGTCTGGTTGAACTGCGTAAATCATAATATGGTGAACTGTAATTGATTCTTAATGGTGAAAAGCCATTACGTTCACAATTTCTTTTACAGGCGCATCTGTTTTTAACGCACTGCCGCTGAAATGTGTTGGGGCAACCTTGTAACCTTTCTTTTTTATTGCAGCAATTATGAATTCTTTTGGCGGCAGTGAAAGCTTTGCCCTGCTTGCAACCTCATCAAGACCTATAATTCCAATAACGCCAACTGCAGATTCTTTTTTAATTGTTGCAATCAATGACGAACACGTCTTGCACCAAGACTTCATTTTTTTAACAAATTTATCATCCCACAGACTTCCAATCCATGCAGGACCTGCAAGCACATAATCTCTTTTGCACACACATTTATTTGTGAACACTGGAACTGTTTTCATACAATGATCACAATATCCTAAATCCCAATGCTGAATCAAAATGTCATCCACAGCAGTCTTGGCTTTAGTATTTTGCAAATAAACCCTCATATAATGCTGCGCGGCATACGAGAAAATTGGCACAAGAGCTTTTTCATACTGTGCCCCAACCAACTGTATTTTTCTTATCAGGATTCTGAGCCCGATTTCATGCATTGATGCAGACTTAAGAGGTACACCCCAGTATTTTCTCATGCATGCTTTTGGAGAAGTGCCTGCAAGTGCTGCAGTGTCAGTTGCAGTGACTGCAAGAATCCCCTCACGCGCCAGTCTTTTAACAGCAGAGTCAAGAAAAGGATTCGGAGAACCAAAAGGGTCAATATCAACATAATCAAAACCGCAGGACTCGAGCAAAAACATGCTTGCATCATTGTTGTGCAATGAAAATTTTGATTTTGAAACCTTATTCTGCTTAAAATTCTTTTTCATAGCCGCAAATGCGTTTTTGTTGCAATCATTTGCCGCAACAAATTTCACGTTTTTGCATTCCTTAAGCAAACGGATGGTGCGTACTCCTGAAGCGGCAAGCGGGTCAGCAGCCTGAATTTTTTTGCCCCACGCATTAATTATTGAAACTGCAATATCACGGTTGTGAGCCATTACTGGATTATAAAAAACTTCAAGCTTGCGGGAGATTTGGTGTGGAAGCTCTCCAACAATCTTTGCTTTGCCTTCTTGAATCATTTTTGCCTCTGGCGATAAATTTCCTTAATGACATGCTCCAATCGTGATTCATGAACTGTAAAATCGATTATGTTACAGCACTTTATTAATTCATCAACAACTTTTGGAACATTAACTTGTTCTTTTTCAAAGCGGACTGACTTGAACCATTTCTTGTTCTCAAGAACAATCCCTTTTTTCAAAAGAGAAGCAAGTTTTCTCTTATCTTTTACGCTGGTGAACTGGAAGTCAACAGTTTTGCAGGTAAGATACTTCTCCTTGATGTCATTCAAACTTCCATCAAAAATTATTGTTCCATCATCAATAATAATTATTCGCTTGCATAATTCTTCAATATCTTCCATGTCATGTGTTGTCAGTATAACTGTTGTTTTGTAATTCTTGTTAATCTGCAGCAGGAACTCGCGTATTTCTTCTTTTGCAAGAGCATCAACGCCAATTGTTGGCTCATCAAGAAAAAGAACTTGCGGGTTGTGAAGCAGTGCCATGATAAATTCGCACTTCATCCTCTCTCCGAGAGATAAATCACGAGTAGGGCGGTGCATTACTTCTTTTACTTTCAGAATTGTTGACATTGTTTCAAGCCGTTTTTCAAACTCAGTATCAGGAATCTTGTAAATTCCTTTGCTAAGATAAAAAGAATCAACTGGTGGTATATCCCACCACAACTGCGATTTCTGGCCAAAAACCGCTCCAATGTTTGCAACATACTTTGTGCGTTGCAGCCAAGGGACAAAGCCAATAACATCAACACTGCCAGATGATGGGAAAAGCACACCGCTTAAAATCTTAATAGTAGTTGATTTTCCGGCGCCATTAGGCCCAACAAAGCCAACAATTTCACCCCTGTGAATTGAGAAATTTATTCCTTTCAACGCCTGCGAGTAAACAGTCTCCCTCTTAAAAAGAGATTTTAATGCCTGAAGAAAACCCTTGCCTCTTCTGTAACTTTTGTATGTTTTTTCAAGCTCTTTCACAACAATTGCAAACCCACTCATTTTAACCTCCCGCACTTGTATAATATCGTAATGTTTTATGCCAGATAAACATGCTGACTGTCAGCAGCCCAATAACAGATACCGCCGCAATCAAAACGCCATCTAAACTAAAGCCCAAAAGAGCTGAAGCAGGGTAATTTCCTGCAACAAACAATGGAATCAACGTGTTAAATAGTATTGCAATACTTCCAGAATAAATTGTTTTGGGATAGCTTGCAAAAATCATGATAATGTCTATGAATTCGTAAAGACGCTGAGTCTCGATGAAGATTATGGTGGCCGCTGAGCACAACAATGCAAGACTTAAAAAGAACAAAACGCCAAGGAGAAGAATTGCAAAAAAAGCAAGCAGAGATCCTTGCAATTCAGGCAATAAAGAAACCGCCACAAGAGTTATTGCAACACCGCCAATAAACTGTCCAGAATCCTCCTCATCAAATGAATTCATTACAAGAAACCAAAGTGAATTCACAGGCCTTATCAAAAGAAGGTCAAATGTTCCCCTTCGCATATGATCCTGTGTGTTCCAGAGCAAACCGAAAAAAGACATGAAAGAAAATCCTCTGATTAACGCCAATGTACCTTGCAAAAGCAAAAGCTGTGGAAAACTCCAGCCAGGAAACAGTCCTCCTGCATAAAAAATAACTCCAACAAAAAGAGGTCCAGACAACTGAAACAGAAAAAAAGCAAACATACATGTAAAAAAATCAAACCTGTACGCCATTCTTGAGGCATATTTTAGTTTTACAAACTGCCAATGCAGCAAAAGGTTTTGTATCATGTGCCTGCCCCGCAATATCTCTTAATTGAAATATTCCACAGCGCCAAAACAATTGCAAAAAGCACAAGCACTTGCACTGCGCCGTACAAAACAATTTCCCAGGGCGCAAATGTTATTCCTGCAAGTTCATATTGTCCAAGAAAAACTCTAGCAGGCACATATGCGATAAACTGGAAAGGCAGGAAGAAAAACACTTTTTGAACAACAGGGGGATAAAACGACAAAGGAATTGTGTTTCCTTGAATAAAATATGACAGCATGCGATAAATCCAGAGAATTCCCCATACTCTCACAAACCAGAAACCAAGAATTCCAAGACATAATTGTACAAAATACCTTATCACAAATGCAATCGCCACTGCTGCAGCGTACCATAACAAGTTATTTGTTTTGAAAATATCAAATCCGAAAATCAACCCGCAAATAAACATGACAGGCAAAAACTCAATAAAAAATGCAAGAGTTCTGTGGCCTATCTTTCTAACAAACTGATACCACCAGTATGAAATCGGCTTAAGCAGGAAAGAGGTTAAATTGCCATGACGAATCTCATCAGCCAAATTCTCATGAGTGTTGTCCCATATAAGATACTGAGTACCCATCACGATTACAAGATATGGCACCATTTGTTCAAATGTAAAGCCGGCGATGACTGTTGTTCCTGAAGCTTCATAAATCGCCTTGAAAATAACATAGCTGGCAAACAAATGGAGAGGCCCTGTGAGAAGAGAAATAAGCATACTAAAACGATAAGCAACCGTATTCTTTAGTTGAGTCCAGTAAATAATTTGCTCTGTCTGAAGCAAGTTCATGTTGTACCTCTTTTCAATGTCATCATCACATATATCATCTATAGAGAGCTTTGACAAATTTCATAATTATTCAAAGTTCTCTATACTTTTAAATTTTTGTGCAAAAAACATATAAAGAAGAGTGCAGCAGACAGGAAAATGCCTTTTCCGGAAGTTCTTTTTCCTCATGACTCGCCGCGTCCTATTCAGAATGAGTTAATCAGGGATATTGCTGCTGCCATTAAAACTAAAACTCCTCTTGTTGTGCACGCTCCAACTGGTCTTGGCAAGACTGCTGCTGCATTAGGTCCTGCGGTTGCTGCGGCTTTGCAAAACAATCTTACGGTTTTTTTTCTGACTTCCCGCCACACACAGCATGAGCTGGTGAACTTGACTGTCAAGAAAATCAAGCAAAAATTCAATCTTTCATTGTTGGCAGCGTCAATAATTGGCAAGAAATGGATGTGTGCTCAGCAGGGAGCCGCAACCATGCTTAATCATGATTTTACAGAATACTGTAAGAATTTGCGAGAACATGACCAGTGCGAATATTTCACTAATGCGCATAAATTATCCACGTCGAGCAAGGTTGTGTTGGAACAGCTTCAAAAACAGTCTCCTCTGAGTGCAGAACATCTTGTTGCTTCCTGCAGTAATGAAAAACTTTGTCCGTATGAAATGTCATTGAAAATTGCAAAACAAGCCACGGTAATCATAACTGACTATTTTTACTTGTTCGCTCCGGTTATACGTGAAAAGTTTATGTCAAAAATAGATAAACAGCTTGAAACGTCCATCATCATTGTTGATGAAGGGCACAATCTGCCAAGCAGAATACGTGACATGATGACTTCGCAGTTGAGTAATATGCAGATTGCGCGTGCGATTAAGGAAGCAAAAAAATATGGTCTTGATGAAACAATAGTTCTGCTTGTGGACTTGCAGGACGCGCTCAACAAACTATCAGAACCTATCTTTAACACGCAGGAAGTTTTGGTCAGCAAAGAACAGTTCGTCAAAGAAATAACTGCGTCAAGACCTTATGATGAGCTTGTTGCAATTCTTGAGTTTTCAACCGAGGTGGTTTACGAACACCAGCCACACAGCAGTATTGCGGCAATACTTCGCTTTCTGCAAAGCTGGAACTGTCCTGATGAAGGATTTGCGCGCATACTCAAACGGCTTGACCCGTCAATTACGCTGTTTAACAAATGTATGGACCCTGCTTCAGTTGCGCAGGAAGTTGTTCAGAAAGCCCGCACGACTATTCTGATGAGCGGCACGCTTTCTCCAACTTTAATGTTTAGGGATTTGCTTGGTTTTCCTGCAAAAACAATACTGCAAGAGTATCCTTCGCCATTTCCTTCCAAAAACAAGCTTGTCCTTATTGTGCCTGAGACGACAACAAAATACACTGCAAGAAATGATAAGCAGTTTGAAAATATTGGAAAGCATGTTGCTTCCATGCTTAACAGCACTCCAGGTTCATCAGCAGTATTTTTCCCAAGCTATTACTTAAGAGACGCAGTATACAAAACAATCGAGCCGCTAGTCAGTAAAACATTTTTTGTAGAACAGCCGAATACTGCAAAAGAAGAAAAACAACAATTCATTGACAAGTTCAAGAAATACAAGCAGGCAGTTCTTTTAGGGGCCGCGTCAGGAAGTTTTGGTGAAGGAGTTGACTTGCCCGGTTTGCTTGATTCTGTAATAATTGTTGGCTTGCCTCTTGACAAGCCTGATCTTGAAACGCAGCAGTTGATTGCGTATTATGATAAAAAATTCAGCAAAGGATGGGAATATGGCTATATTTTGCCTGCACTCACAAAAACTTTTCAGAACGCTGGCAGGTGCATCAGAACAGAAACAGACAGGGGCGTTATTGTTTTTCTTGATGAAAGATACATTCAGCCCCAGTACAGGAAAAGCTTTCCAGCAGACTGGAATGTCAGTGTCACAAAAAATTATGCAGAACAGATGAAAGCGTTTTTTGGCTAAGTATCTGGAGAGTACTCCATCATATCCTCATAATAATTCACTATCGCCTTCAACAAATAATCAAGCGGGTGTTTTTGCACGATTTCATTTGTTCGCAAACCAGCCGCCGAGACCGGGTTTATCAAGTAAATATGCCCGCAGCGCTCGTATTCACCAATCAGTTCGTCATTGTGCCAAATTGCTCCCGACCAATCACTGCCAGGCATTACACAGCCCTCACGACCATCAAATTTTAGACTCTTATCACCACCAATAAATGGTCCTTTCGAAAATACTTCAATTCCTTGATTGGTTACTTTGTTAACAGGTGTTTTCACAATAAAATCCAGTACTCCTGTACTATACATTCTGGCGGACACAATTTGCCTGCCTTGAACAGGATCAGCTGCCTTTACTTTTGCCTCAAACGGAGCGAATGGAAGCAAATCATTGATGTCTGTTCCGAGCGATAAACAAAGTGATTTTGCAGTATGTGGGTTTGCGGCAACAAGTCGTTTTACAAATTCAGGAAAGTATTCTTTGCCTCTTTCTGTGACAGTGAAAGTTTTACCGTCAATAGAATTTAAATATGGCTCCATCAAATTTCTGTCGCTAAAATTGCGAAAAAAGTCAGTAACTCCTGATTCAGAAACTAAGCATAGCTTGAATGCAGGGTTGTCGTTTGTTTTTGGAATGTTTGCCACAACTTCGTCTATTGTAATTTCTTGTTTTCCTTCTCTTATTCTTTTGAGAACAT
This sequence comes from Candidatus Aenigmatarchaeota archaeon, assembly GCA_016198725.1. Lineage (GTDB taxonomy): Archaea > Nanobdellota > Nanobdellia > Woesearchaeales > ARS49 > JACQIC01. The sequence continues at coordinate 10,924 of JACQIC010000044.1, forward strand.
AAGTTGGCACAAAGTCCAGTGGAAAAATAGGGTGTTTTCTATACTTGTTTTCCATTGTGACTGCAAACAAATGACAGTATTTATTTATTATGGTTCAGAAAAGAATATGTTGCGTGCTTTATATTTGCGTATTATTGACAAACAAATCCAGGAACTCAAGAGTCTCAACTGGTTCACCGTTTTCTATTCGCTGGTGTTTTAGCGGCAAACCATTAAGCGTGTCTATCCACAACAGGCTTTGGTTTTGACGGTTTTTTCTGAATACTGCAAGTGTTGCCAGCCGCTTGCCTAAATGCTGTTTTTCCTGCACTTCAAAAGGGTACTCTGACTCGAATTCATACAATAAATCTTCTGGTATTTTGAATGTTGCATAATCAGCATAGTTTAATTCAAACTTTTTTTCTGTAAGCTTGTCACAAGGGTTTGCTAATGCATATTTTATGAATTCAAGTGGTGTGATGCATTCACCAAATGCGGTTCGGGTATTCCTGTCAAATGTTATTTTGTTTATTATTGCAGGATACGAAAAGTTTTCAGATTCCAGTTTGCCGATATTTATTGAGACTGGCAGGTACAGCTTTATTGTATTGCCTGCAACAAAGTAGTGGTAATTGTTCACGAAATATTCATAAGATTTTACAAATTTAATTTTTGCAATTGATTCTGTGATGATTGTTGGTTTTCTAACAATTTTAACTGCTGTTGCAGGAGTTGGCTTGTTTTGTTTTTCTGCAGTCATTTGCGAAACTTTTTCCAGCACTGTCGTGTCTTTGTTGTCGCAGATTTTGTTTGAGTCAAAGTCTTGACAGCATTCAGAGCCATTCCATGTTGTAAGTGTTGAGCAGTTGAAATTTGAGTCTGGCGTTTGTAGTTGTGAGCAAGCAGTAATGAAAAATAAAAAAAGTACAGAAATATGCTCCTTCCTACCGGTAGCACAACACCAGTGATATATGTCTGCCATATTCACAAAATTATACTTCAGATTATTAAATATTGTCAAAAAGTAAGATTTATATAATAATTAGTTGTGGTGAATGGCATGGCTAAAGCAAAAACGCCAAAAGCGACTGTGCGCTCAAAATCCAAATCAGTTGTTACTACAGTGCGTGTCGAAAAGGCTGATAAGGAGAAAAAGCAGTCAAAGCAGGCAGTGCCGTACAAGATAAACCCGCGTGCGAAGGGGGATATTTTTGCAGGAAGGCTTGACAAGGAAGATTTTGATGCTGAACATGAAGATTTTTTGGAAGATGAAGAGCACCCATGGACTCATGAAGAGCAGGAAGCGCGCATGCACACTGGGCGTGCAACGCCTGACGTGTATAGTCCTGAAGGGCGCGATGAGCTCGAGGAAGAAGAAGGAGAGATTGAGCCGTGGGAAGAAGCGTTTATGGAAGGTGCTGAAACAAAAGGAGAGCTTGGTGAATGTGCCAATTGTGAAAAACCATTATGTCAGGGAAAAGACCATATTGTTGAAAGGGAAATAAAAGGACGTTTGGTGTGGTTTTGTTCAAGCAAGTGTGCGAGTGCAGGGAAGAAAAGATAATTATGAAGATTATGAAAAAAAAAGACACAACTGAGTTTTCAAGCGTTAAAAAGTATCAGCAGGTGATTTTGAGTGTTGCTATTGCAATAGTTTTAGTTGCTTTTGTGATGTATGGCGTGAGCGTTTTTTATGAACAGCCAGTTTATGACAAGTACTGCCGGCAAGAACTGCAAATAAAGGGTTATGAATCACAGGAAGAATGCGAGAAAATTGGGGGACTGTGGAACTCGCGCGCAGAGCAGTGTCCTGCAGAACTTGCCAAGTGTCCGAGAGGGTGGTGTGATCCGCATTATACTTGCAGACAGCAATATGATGACGTGAGAAAAGTGTACGAGAGAAATGTGTTTTTAATGGTTTCAGTATTAGGGCTTGGAGCGCTGGTGTTAGGTCTTGCTCTCAAGCTTGCAGCTGTAAGCGCAGGAATATCAATCGGGGGAGTTGTGTTGATCGCTTTTGCCATCATAAGGTATTGGAGCGAGTTCGGAAAATACGTTCGTTTGCTTCTTTTGGCGCTTCTGCTTGTGGCTCTGATTTTTATTGCTTACAGGAAGTTTGGAAACAAATAATTATTTAAACCGCTATCTAACTTCAATTTGCATGACTGATTATGACGTTATAATTATCGGCGCCGGCGCTGCTGGCTTGACAGCTGCAATTTATACTTGCCGAAAGAAATTGAAAACGCTTGTTGTTTCTGCTGATGTTGGCGGGCAGACAAATCTGACTAATCATATTGAGAATTATCCTGGTGTTGATGCAATGCCTGGTCCTTCTTTGATGCAGAAATTCAGGGAAAATGCAGAAAGTTTTGGCGCTGAAATAAAGATGGGAAAAGTGGAAAAGATACTTAAGGAGAAGAACATTTACAGATTACATCTTGCAGAAAATGGTGAACTTACTTGTCGTGCAGTTATTCTTTGTCATGGAAAAATTCACAAGGAACTTGGAATTCCTGGAGAAGCAAAGTTTTTAGGAAAGGGAGTTAGCACTTGTGCAACATGTGATGCTCCATTATTCAGAAATAAGTCTGCTGCTGTTGTTGGTGGTGGCAACTCTGCTGTTGAGGCAGCGCTTGAGCTTGCAGTTGTTGCCAAGAAGGTTTATTTGATTCACAGAAGGGATGAATTCAGGGCTGACGAAATCAGCGTGCATAAACTAAAAGAGCATAAAAATATTGAGCTTCTGCTGTCTTATTGTCCGCTTGAAATAAAAGGGGAAAAGTTTGTCAAGTCTGTTGTTGTTAAAAATCTTAAATCAAATGCAGTAAGTGAGGTCTTTATTGATGGCTTGTTTGTTGAAATAGGTTTTGTTGTTGAAAATGAGATGGTTAAAGACTTGGTTAAAGTAAACCAGCAGGGTGAAATAATTATTGATGATAGAAACAGAACTTTTGATGCTGGAATTTTTGCAGCAGGGGATGTTACAACAGTTCCTTACAAGCAGACAGTTATTTCTGCAGGCGAAGGCGCAATTGCCGCGCTTGAATGTTATAAGTATCTGACTGGCGGGAAAGGAAGCATGATTGATTGGGGGAAGTGATTGTTGGAAACAGTATGTACTGAATTAAGCGAGCAGTCCAACTGCGGCCCCAACAATTTTCGGCATGTCCCATAGTAAGTCAAGAATAGGCGTCCATAGTCCAAGATAATTCAATACTACATATACCCCGATTACCATAAGTATTCTCTTTATCCACGTAAGCATAACCTGATGGTGTTAAAAGAAGTACATAAATGTTGCTATAATCAGACTTCCCCGAAGTAACTTCTTCTGGCGCCTTAATGCTTTTTTGAGAGCGCTTTCTGCTGTTTTTTGAG
>JACQIC010000045.1 GCA_016198725.1 Candidatus Aenigmatarchaeota archaeon
ATATACTGTTTGATTAGGTTAAGACAATATAAAATTGCATAACTTTTGTAATCACCGATATGAGCAGGTATTGCGATGAGAGGAATTTTTTCAGGAATTTCGTCGCTCACAATGCTACACGTGAGAAACTTAAACTTTCCAGTAACGCCACCCTCTCCAGTCCACCCATGAATGCCAAATCCTTGAACATCTCCATAAAAATCCTCATCAGTATAATCAAATGCGAGCATTAGTTCTTTTTCTTTCCAACCGAACTTATCAGATAACCTTTTCAAATAAGCGAGATAAGAATATGTAGTCATCTCCGTAAGACTATCTTTTGCTCTCAAATAAAGCGTGTCCGCTTTATTACCGACAGTTTCAACATAAGTGTTATATGCTGCAGCATCCAGCAAATGCTCCGAAAGCTCAAATCCGGAAACATCATAAGATCTATCCAAACCCAAACTACCATTGATAAAATGTCGAAGACCATTAATGCTCAAAGCAATACTTTCACGATTCATCGTCAATAACCACTATCGCTTTTTTACCGATATATTTCTTAGGACAATCAATCTTCGCACTGTTACCAAATTTTGTAACTTCTTTTTCAAAATACAATTTCACAGGTTCCACAATCAGCTTAGATTTTATTTTCCTCATGGATATACTATGGATATCCACTAACTTAAATACTTTTCGGTTATTGTAACCATTCTTCAGAAATCAATTACTTTCGGAGATACTGACAAAATCAAGAACAAACCTTAGTTTGTTCTTGATTTTGTTTCAAATGCTTTGAAGCAAAATCCTCTGTATCATATCTACACAGCATTATTTACGTAGCGTTTGCCTTCCGTAGCATTGGAAAATCTCGTGTGAGGCGAAGCCGAACTCGAGATTTTCATTCTGAAAATTAGCACTACATTTAAAAATAGCATACTCTAAACTATAGTATGGAAGCAACAATTGTTTATGATGCTGTACAAAAAGCACAAGTCATTCAGCCGGTACAACGCGAACTCATAGGCAATCTTGTGCTGTTTATTGGCATAGTTGCGGTGATTGCCGTTTTCGCTTATCTGCTGCACAAGACTATGCAAAAACGCACTGCACACGAATACCATGTCGTGTACAAGACAGTGAAGCAAGACCATCCTGCGATTGCAAGACTTAGAAATCAGTTCAGATACTAATCTCTCTCAATATCAAGTCAACATCCATCATTTCTTTTTCTTTTAATATTCTGATTCTTTTTTGCAAATGAATTGGTGCAAGTGATAATAACTCATTTGCATCATCAATTGTTCCATCAAGTCTGCCGTAATGTATTGGAATGACTATTTTTGGCTCGATAAATCTCAGCCATTCGTATGCTTCTCTTGCAGTTGGTGAAAATGTGCCTCCAACAGGAAGCAGCAGAACATCTGGTTTTAAGCCATTCATTTCCTGCAAATACTGCGTGTCGCCAGGATAATAAATTGTCTTGTCCTCGATGTTGATCAGAAATCCGAGAATGCTGTTTTGCCTGTTTCTGCCCCCTGGCTTTGTTGGCATTGCTTTTACTTTGCAGAACTCAAAATTACGAACCTCATTTGTGCGTAATGAACTTATGCTGTTCATCAATGATGCTGCCTCTGCAGTACCGCAAATAAAGCCAGCATCACTCATAAGATTACGCACGCATTCCATTGAGAAATGGTCAGTGTCAGCTGTTGAAATCAGAATCAGGTCTGCTTTTCTGTAATTTGACAGGAAGTAAGTGTCTATAACAGGATCAAGATATAGTGCCTTGTGGTTTGCGATTATCTGAATGCCTGCATGTCCAAGCCACGTAATTTGCATAATAATTTCAGAACAAACAAAAGTATTTAGTTTTTTTGATACACGAGTGATTTAACAATTTTTCCATTAATAAACGGTATTACTTTTCCGTTCTGCCCAAGACATACTGCATACTTGAAAATTGTGCTTGCATACAGTCCGGTAATATGGCGTGCGCCTACAGAGCCTTTAAATTTCAGGATATCTTCCAACTCTATTTCAGACTGCAATCGCACGCCTTGAATGAAAAGTTCTGCGCCAAGAAGGTTTCCTTTTTCATTAAAAGCAATTGCGCCGTCTCTTCCTGACATTTCCTTGTATAGTTCGTGCACTTGATTTGAATACAATATTGAAGGCATACTATACTTCTGGAGCATTTCATCGCCATTCATTTTAATCATGTGGGAAGAAATACTTTCAGTTCCAACAACAAGAATTCCAGTGTAGCCTGCCTGCGATGATTGGAGAAGTGTTCCCCAGACACGGTTAAAATCATCCATTTGCAGCATGTAATTTGATGAGTCATAAAATGTTTGCCATATACCATACTGATTCATATATATTTTTACTTCTTTAGTTCAAGAACTGCCATGGTTTCCACGTGGTCAGTGTGCGGAAAAAAGTCATACCCTCTTAACTCGATAAGCGCATATTCCTTTGACAGCCTGTCGATATCGCGCTTGTGTGTTTCAGGATTGCAAGAAACTGAAATAATCATGCCGGGCTTGTTTGCAAAAATTGATGCTATTACGCTTTCTGACAGTCCACTACGCGGAGGGTCTGTTATGAAAACGTCATATTTCTGCATTAGTTCTATTTTTGCATTCAAATCTTGTGCAGAAAATGCCGCGTTTGCAATGCGGTTAATTCTGGCATTATCTTTTGCCGCAATAACAGAGTCTTCAAATATTTCTATTCCGTGCACTGTATTTGCCCGCTCGGCAACAAACAGTGAAATTGCTCCAACACCGCAGTACAGGTCAAGAACATTTGATTTCGGAAGAATTCTGTCTTTTATGTCCCTGAAAAGTGTGAGCGCGGCAAAAGAATTGGTTTGGAAGAAAGTATTTGGGCGAATGACGTACTGCAGCGCGTCAAACTTTTCAATGATAAAATCCTTGCCAAAACTCTTGTACACTGTTCCTGTTGAAACATCAGAGGCGCCGGTGTTGACAAGCCAGTTCATTGAAGTCATTGGAAAAAACTGGTGAAATTCCGTAAGAAAAGAGAGAAAACCAGGGTGTTCGAAACCGTTTGTGACAAAACTCACCATTCGTTCATGTGTGAACTTTCCTTCTCTTAACACAACATATCTGAGAAATCCCTGCTGTGTTAACATGTCAAAGTATGAAATCTCGTGCTGTTGTGCAAGCCTGTTCACGAAAGAAAGTATTTCGCCTGCTTCTTCTGACATCAGAAAGCATTCCTGCAATTGAACAACATCATTGAAACGTCCTTTCTGGCGGAGACCAATCTTGCCTTGAGAACACACAAAATCCATTCGGTTTCTGTAAAAAAAAACTTTTGAACAGGGAATAACTGCAGTTCGCTGATTAAACAATCTTGAAAGTCTTTCTTCTTTCAGCCGCACCTGTTCCGCATATGGAACATTTTGTGAAAGACAGCCGCCGCACACGCCAAAATGTTTACATATCATTATTACTTAATAGTGAAAAGAAGTATAAGAATTTTACTGATTCACGACATTTATAAATAATATTAAAATTCTGGTATAAATGAACGTAAGGCAGGCAGTAATTTTGTGTGGTGGAAAAGGAACACGGCTCAGGCCAGTAACTTACGAAATGCCAAAATCTTTGATTACCGTGCAGGGTAAATCATTAATAGAACACCTGCTTGACTTGTTCAAAAAGCACGACATAAGAAATATCCTGCTCAGCGTCGGCTATAAAAAGGAAAAAATAATCCAATATTTCGGCAGTGGAGAAAAATTTGGAGTGCACATCTCATATATTGAGGAAACTGAGGACAACCCTCTCGGTACTGCCGGACCTTTGAAAAAAGCCAAACATTTGATTGACGACACGTTTATCGTCACTAATGGAGATGAGCTTAAAGATATTAACCTTAAAGATATGTGCGAACTGCACGATTCAAACAAAGCGCAAACAACAATTGCCCTTACAAAAGTAGAAGATCCAAGCCAGTATGGAGTTGTCGAACTTAACAATTCAAGAATTCTCAGGTTTGTTGAAAAACCGCCCCGCGAACAAGCGCCAAGCAACCTGATAAACTCAGGACTTTACATTCTCGAACGTGAAATCATAAACCTGATACCTGAAGGTTTTTCAATGCTTGAAAAAGACGTGTTCCCAAAACTAGCACAAGATGGACACTTACACGGTTACCAGTTTAGCGGGCAATGGTTTGACACAGGAACATTTGAAAGATGGGAAAACGCCATACTAAATTGGAAAGGACTTTCGAGTAAGTGATAATTCAAAAGTTCCTATTCTATGTAACATACTTAAAAGTGAACCTGTCAAAAACCACCAGTATAAAACTGGTGGAAAACCGTGACATTTATAAATGTCATACTTTTGTATCCGGGTGTGATTCAAAATGGTAATCATAAATCCCGAAAAAGAATGTAAAACCACTCCTGAAATTTTTAGCGAAGAATCTAAGATTACTAATGTTGAAACTGTTGATTATGAAAGAGGAATAATTCTTGAAAGTGTAGAAGAATTAGAGAATGCACTTAGAGTTTATAATGGAAATGTTGTTCCTGAAAGTAGGACAACTAATGAAAAACAATTTAGAGCAATGGCACAAGATAACTGACCATTTTCTGCGGGGTTATTTGCTTTGGCAACTGATAAAATTGGGGTCGAACAAGATTTCGTTGGAAACATATTAAGTGAAGCGAGACTTGCTCTTGAAAAAGGAAGCAGCTTTAACCGACACTTTGATTATGACGGCATGGGTTCAAATTTCTTTAAAACCTCTGTTAATATTGAAAGAGTTGGAGATAAGTACGTTTTGAAATTGAATGCTGCTTACATTGGTTCTAAACCTGAAAATAAGCTTGCAGAAACACTTGGTAAACCAATGGCTTTGGTTAGTTCAAGTGCGAAAGGAATAGCAAGTATTGTTGATAGTTGGTGGTTTAATATCAATCTTGAAGACGTTCTTGCAGGCTTACCAATTCCAAACAAACAACTAAGAGGATTGCCAGAATATCTCGTATCAAGCGGATATTCTGGTGAGCAGGATATTACTTTCAATCACGAGGGACAAAAGTTCTCATTGGATTTTAGTTTATGTGCTAATTGGTATCTTAGGCCTGAAGGCGGAAAACGTGGTTCTGAGTATGTGCACGCAAGAGGTAATAACATAGTTGGTGGAGCTTGGACAACTTGGGCAGAAAACGGTGATAAAATTGCTCCAAAAGTAGTTCAACCAGCAATTGTGGTTTCAGTTGCATTACCTGGTGAAAGATATTCAAGACCAGTAGCAGTCACTGAAGATCAAATCAAAGCGGTTCAAACAGCAAGAAATTATCTTTCAGACTTAATGAGACTGAAATAATTTCACCTTTTCTACCTATGTTCGACTCGGACAATTCATGGCCAGAGGGCTTTGCACTGTTTGTGAGATTTACTATACTGGCAGAGCACACAAAATTTCCATAATTAATGTGCTCTACCAGTAGTTTAACCGCCGCCGCCCGGATTTGAACCGGGAAATCTCTTGCGAGAAACAGGATTTCCAGTCCTGCGGAGTACCAGCTTGTCCCACAGCGGCATTATTGGTTTCTGAATCCTTGTCTGTTTTAAAAATGTCACGATTCCACTGGTGTTTCACCAGTGGTTTTCGACACATTTGCCCGAACTCCACTTTGTTTCGTTCAGGGCAAATGGAGTCATTTCTGAACTTTCTCGTGTGAGCGAGCGTTAGCGAGCGAACTCGAGAAAGTTAAATTATATCAAAAACAAGCGATTCCATCAAAAACTTGTTCTCGTACCTGATGCCTGTTTTTATGACTGCGGTTCCACGACTTGTACTTTCAGGAATTTTCATTTGCACGCCAACACTTGCCTGTTCGTGAATAGAAATGTCATCTGTCCGCCTCGCGACAACAATGCCTTCAGCATCAACAATTCTATACTCTAATGAAACATTTGTCACTTTTCCTGCAGGATTAATCATGAACACCGAGAACTCAATATCTCCACCTGCGAAAATCTGCTCTTGTGCACTCTCCAAATGTGCGCGCAATACTTGCGCTTGAGGTGCGCCAAACGGCTGAAACACTAACAACACAACAGAACCAGTCAACATCGCCAGCATAAGCATAATGCCGCTGATAAGCAAACGTTTCGTTTGTACTTCATCCTGAAACACGTTCATGGACTTGACAGTTGAAAGAAACTTATAAACATTTGCCAGAACTCCACTTCGTTTCGTTCAGGGCAAATTGAGTCATTTCTGAACTTTCTCGTGTGAGCGAGCGTCAGCGAGCGAACTCGAGAAAGTTTTTAATATTCTTTCTGCATCCTTGCGCTTATGAGAAAGAAAGAGCATCATTTGCTGCACAATTTTGAGTGGGTTGTTGATGTTGCAGTGCCGTACTTGCTTGTTGTGCTTGCGGCATTGTTAATTCTTGAATTTCTAGTTGATTTAGAGCATTACGAACCGTTGGTAAGTATTTTTGATTATGTTATAGTCAGCTTTTTCGCGCTTGATCTTTTTTTCAAATGGAGCCATGTCAGAAATGCTAAGGTTTTTATCAGACTTTATTGGATTGATATTCTTGCAGTGTTTCCATTTTATCTCGTGTTTCGGCTTTACGGACTGCTTGCAGGTGCACTGATTGGTGGTGAAGAGATAGCTTTTGGGCAAAAGATTGCGCATGAAACTGTGCTGTTGAGAGAAGCAGAGATTGGCAAAGAAGCCAAGTTCGTAAAGGAAGTCAGACTTGCACGTGGAATACGATTTGCACAGCGGCTTTTGAGAATTATAAAAGCGAGACTTCATATTGTAAGAAAAGAAATGCATAGACGGTCAAGGCAGCTGCAAAGTTAGTAATGTTCACTTTTTCCAAATTGTATTGTCTTTTTGGCATACTTGCGTTACTCTTTGTACAGGGATGAAGAATTCTTTGCCGTGTCGTTTGATAACAAGATATTCAAATTCCATTCTGCGAAAGTGTATTGCGTTTATTTTAACTTGTTTGTTTATTATTTCATCATAGTAGTGGATGTCGTACTCGTGCGCTTTTTTTTCGCTGACTATGTGCTCTAATAGGCGCGAGATTCTTCCCAGTTTTTGCTCGAGCGGGTCAAATTCTCTGTAAATTATTCCTGTAAAAGTGAGGATGAGCAGTCCTATGAAGAATGAGACAAATACGTTGTCAATAATTGGCGTGATGTCTGCGATTCCCCAGATGCCGCGCCAGAACATGATTATTCCTGAAGCGTACAGTAATGAAACCAGAAAATGTTTGTCAGAGTCTGATAGTTTCATAGCAGTTTCAGCGTATTTTACATGGCGGGTTTTTTTCAGCGAACTCTACTGAAAAGTTCATGTTTTGTCTGCCTTCTGAGTATATTGTGAGCAATGGTTCTCCTTTGACAACTCTTTGCTTGCAGTGCTTGTGCAGGAAAATTCCTGCGCCTTTGTTGTGCGGTGCTCCTGCCAAACGTGCTATTTTAGAGATAAGCACGTTGTCAATGCTTTCTATTATGCCTGAACGAGGACAGCGGATTGTGAACGCGAGTTTTCCAAGCATTATTTTTTCAGGTTTGTCGACTTTCTTTCCCTGCGCTTCAATTATGCTCAACATTTTTTTGTGGGCTTCTCCTGATTCGAGCAGATCGGTTGCGACTTTTATTCCCATGCCTCGCTTGCATGAACAAGTAAACTCAAGCAGTTTAGCTGCAGCTTCAATGCTTTTTATTTTCAAATCAACAGGTCCTCTGGTGTCGTTGAGAAGCACATACAAGCAGTCTTTTGCTTCAAGTGCCGGCCCCAGTCCATTGCCAATTGGCTGGTTGCCGTCTGACAGCATGCAGGTGACGTTGATGTTCAGGTTTTTTCCAAGGTGTAAAAACATGTGCTCCAAATGCTCAGCTTCTCCTAACGTGGCGACTTTGGCGCCTTTGCCATATGGAATGTCTATTAGCAAATGTGTTGCGTTGACACTTGCTTTTTTTGCCATGATAGATGCAAGCATTTGCCCTTCAGCATCAATGCTTAATGGATGTTCTACTTTGATTATGCGGTCGTCTGCAGGTGCGAGGTTTACTGCTCCGCCCCATATTATAAAGCTGTTTTCTTTTTTGAGAATTCTTTTCAAGCGCGGAACTGGAATGGTGACGTTGCACAACACTTCCATTGTGTCTGCTGTGCCTGCCGGGCTTGTGATTGCGCGAGAGCTTGTCTTGGGAACCATGAGTCCTGCAGCCGCAAGAATTGGCACGACTATCATTGTTATCCTGTTTCCTGGAACGCCGCCAATTGAGTGAATGTCTGTTATCACGCGGTTTCTGATGTCAAGACGTGAGCCTGTGGCAGTCATGGCGTTTGTCATGTGCACAATTTCGTTCATTGACATTCCGCGTGTGTAGTTTGAAGCAACAAAACATGACAGTTCTATGTCTGTCAGCTTGTTTTCGGCAATGTCGCTTACGATTTCAAAAATTTCTTTTTTTGTCAACTCATTTCCGTTCATTTTGTTGCGAATGTGCGTTATTGAAGCTGGCTTTTTCTCGATTGAAATGCTTACAGTATCCCCTTGCACTGCGCGTAAAGCGTCCAGCACTTCTTCAAACATCCCAATTCTGCCTTTTGGCGCTGCTTTTCGGCTTTCAGCAATATCAATGACTGCAATAATTGAACGGTTGTTTTTTCGCACAAGCACTCTATCGCTTGGGTGCACGTCAAGCAGTGCTGCATCTTCTTTATTCAGAATGACAACAGGCACGTCGCCGGTTGCAATATCCATGTCTTTAACAACAAGTTTCATAATTCCGCTTTTTCTTTTTCATAAATTTCTATGAGCGCATTCAGCATGGCGAGCACCAAAGGACCAATGATAAACCCTACAAACCCGATAAGCGCCAGGCCGCCAAGTACTCCGAGAAGCACAAGAATCGGGTGAACGCCGGCGCGGTCTCCAATAAGTTTTGGCTTGATAATGTTGTCTATCATTGACACGACAAAAAAACCGTACAGGAGCAGACCAATGCCCTGCCAAACAATAGTAGTGTCTGCCAAAGTGGTTCCTGTGCCTATTCTTATCAGAGCTGCAGGAAGCCATACAATTGCCGTGCCTGCAAATGGTATCAGTGCAGTAATCATCATCACGAGCCCCCATAAGACTGGCGAGGTTATTCCAAATATGAAAAATCCCAATCCTCCGAGAGTGCCTTGTATGATTGCCACGATAATTGAACCGTGAATCACTGCAAATGTGGTGTCCTGGAATTTTTTGAAAATGTGGTCTTTGTGTTTTTGTTCAAGAGGAATGAGATTTTTCATTTTGATAACAAGTGCAGGACCGTCGAGAAACAAGTAAAACGTGATAAAGAATGTCACGATAACGCTAAGAATAATGCCTGGAAGGGAAAGCAGGACAGAAGAGGTTTTCTCTATTGCCAAAGAAGTCAGTTTTCCAAGCATGTCTTGCAGAGGAAACTTAATAGAAGGGTCTGATACAAAATCTTTTATAGACTCAGAAACTTTGCAAAGCGTTGTTGTCTTGCCGTCGCATGAAATGTCAATAAGTTCACCAGTGACTATTCTTTGCTTTGCACGAATGTACACGTAGCGCGCTTCTGGAGCAAGATTGTCAAGTACGAAAACCAAAGGTATGGCAAACAACAAGATAATTCCTGCTGAAACAATCAGTGCAGATAACGTGTCATTGCGCAAGTATTTACGCAAACGGTTATGAGCAGGATAAAAAACGTAAGTAATAATTGCGCCCGTCAGCAGCGCGTTAATAAAAGGCGCGATCACGAGAAAACTGATGTACAATATTCCCAATATTGATAATACTATGAAGTACCGTATAATGTCATGATAT
>JACQIC010000054.1 GCA_016198725.1 Candidatus Aenigmatarchaeota archaeon
ATTATGGCGCCAGAAGAAGTTACTTCGGGGAAGTCTGCGTAAAGATAACTTTATATATGACGAGTTTTTACGGAAAATAATGAATGAAGAAATTGAATGGATGATAAAAGAAGGCATACTTTCATTCATTCCAGCAGAACAGACTACTGAAAGTTTAAGAGCTTCAATTGACGCACTTTGTGCTTCCGATGATAGAATTCAGGCGTGTATTTCTCGACAGCACAGAGATGAAACTGGCAAGCCTTATGAACAAAAATATCTTGGACAAACTGTTGGTGAAAATCCTCAGAGTATGATGAGGTGCGCAGGATGTGACTATTTTTATATGGCTGACGCACAATAAACCATACTGTACTCACGGACAAAATTAACTGAGCAAGAGTTGTCCATTCGTAATAAGCAAAGGACAATATCAATAATCAATTATTTGTGTCCTTTGCTATATTTCCAGAATTTCTCGTGTGAGCTTTAGCGAACTCGAGAAATTCTTCTGAAGAACCCGAACATTCCAAACACTTCTCTTTTTGTGAGGAATGATTTTCCGAGCAGGCGTTGCCAGATTAGTTTTTGTGTTTCTTTTCTTGATGTTGGCCCTGACCATTTGATGTTGTTAATTATGACAGTTATCAGGTTGAGAAGTGCTTGTTTTTCTTTTTTGTCTGCAAACCGTACGTGGCTTGTCGTGCTCTCTTGCGGTGTTGCAGAAAACAGTTCGTATAAAACAATTCCAACAGCGTGTGACAGGTTAAGTGTCTGGTATTTTTTTGTTGCAGGGATAGTTATTGTGAAATCGCATTTTTTAACCAGTTCGTTGGAGAGCCCATGTCCTTCGCTGCCGAACAGCAGGCCCATATTGTGTTTTGTCTTTATTGATTTTTGCAATAATTCTGATGCTTGTTTTGGCGTTAGTGGCGAGCGCGGTATGTTGAAATCAGTTCCGACTCTTCCTGTTGTCGCAATCAGTGTGTCGAATGTGTCAAGAATTTTTTCATCTGTAACTTGTGCATTTTTCAGTATAAATCTTGCGTGTTTTGCCCTGCCTTCTGCTTCGAGGCTTTTAATGTTGCACTTTGGATTTATTATAACGAGTTTTAAAAATCCGAAGTTTGCCATGAGTCTTGCAACAGCGCCTGCATTGCCTGCGACTTCCGGTTCGTGAAGAATAACTGAAATCATACACAGGTAAAAAAACAGTTTCACTTAAAAAGATTTAGTCTTGTCCTCAAATTTTCTCGTGTGAGCGAACGAACTTGAGAAAATTATCGTATGAAGCCAATAAAAATGTTAAGTAAAATCATGCCAAGCAGCGCAAAACTCAATGTGTTGAAAACTGGAAGTCCGCGTTTTTTAGCGTATGTTGTCAGAACCAAATGAAGCATTCTGCCGCCATCAATAGGGCCTAATGGAAGCAGGTTGAACAATCCTATGCCGAGGCTTAAGAGGAACAGCCAGTACAGCAGTCCAAACAGCCAGCGCAGGAACGCGGAAGTGTTTTCACCGTACTGTGCAGCAAAAGCAGTGTTTGGCTTGGTTGATTGTGAGACTGTAACTCCAAGATATGGCTTGCTTGAATTTTTCTCATTTGCACCCAGAACAACCAGTCTTGTTGTTTCATTTGTCTTGATAGTTATTCTTGAGCCTGGATTTGAAGATTTTAGTGCGGCAGTGAAGTTTTCAACACTTGTTACTGGCGCATCGTTTATCATCGTAATGCGTTCCCCTGCAAAAAAGCCTGCAATTTCAGCAGGAGAACCTTCTGTTACAGTATTGACTTTTACTCCGGTGAGGTCTATCATTTTTGACGCAACAGGGTTGACTGCAAAGGCAATAATCAGGAATACCATGCCTGCAAATACTAAATTCGAGAATGGTCCTGCGGCAAAAATTGCGAGTTGTTCAGAAACTGGGCGTTTAACAATTTTTTTCTCGTCAGGTTCTACAAATGCTGCAGGAACAACAGGAAGCACAATGCCTAAAAATGCCACGCCTGAAGATTTTACCGTAAGCTTGAATACTCTTGCCATCACGCCATGTGAGAATTCGTGGATTGTGGCTATAACAATTATGGCAAGTATCCAGTACAAAAACGGCACGTAAAAAACACCTTTTGCTTCAAAAGGAAGGACTGGCTTGACTGCCGGAACAGCGTCAGGTGTTGAAAATGCGGTTATTGAGCTTGAAACCAGTTCGTAAGTAATAAGAATCATTCCCAAAAACCCAACTGCAACTCCCAATAAACCTATTATTTTCAGGGTTTTTGGAAAGCGTACGGCGATTCTGTCCATCCATTCAATGCCAAACTGCGTTCTGTACATTACGAAGTAAATGAGCGGAAAAAGAATTCTTTGAACAACTATTTTTTTTCTTTTCACGAACACGAACAGCAACATGCCAAGAACAAAAATGAATGCCGCGATAGACTGAACATTCATGGACTCACTTCTTGCGTTTCGGCTTGAACTTTTTGTACCCGCATTTTCTGCAGGTTATTTGTCCTTCCGCGATTTTTCTGGAAGGCGAACGATTGGTAGTTTTACATCTTCTGCACACAAATTTGTCTTTAAAAAGCCGTTCTTCCGCCTCTTTGAATTTTACCATATTACTCTGCACCGCCTTTCAGTTGTTTCATTACTTTTTGTCCAAGAATATTCCAGTACAGAACAGAAACACCTGGCACAACAGTTGCTTTTAGTTCATCAGGGATTTTCAAATCAAATGTCTCGTAGGACTCGCTGTCCATCACGTTCGCCGCGTCGCCAACTACTGAAAGAACCTGGGCTGATTTCTTGTCAATGATTGGCACTTCAACATTATCGTGTGCAGGAACAACTATCTCACGTTTTTTTTCATCAATAAGCCCTATTGCGACTATGCGTGCTTTTTTGTGCCCGTGCTTGCCTGATTTTCCAATATCAACGCTGACAACACGGCACGCGGCATTGTCCATAACTATGTAAGAGCCTTCTTTGATAGAGCCTGCATCAACTACTTTAGTTGTCATGGGAACCTAAGATAAACACTCCTTTATAAAGCTATCACTTGTATAATAATGGTGGTGCTTGTTTTGGCAGGGTTTTTCCGCCATAAAAATACGCTGCGCCAACCAGTCCTATGGCGATAATAAGCGCAGGCATTGTGTAATCAGGCGTTTGGGGGATTGGAAAATCGTGGCATTTGAAATCCGCACCGCAATACGAGTTGTTTCCGCATTGAGAATTTGTGGTGCACTCTTTGGATGCCTCGACTGCTTTATACAACAGCTGTGCGCCAAAAGCGCTGCCTAAGATGATAAGCAGAATGACACCCACTCCCATTAAAAACTCTTTCACTTTTCCGGACTCCGCTTCGCCGCGTTCAGGAAAAGTGCCGTGTTTATAAATCTGCAGGCTCACTTAAGCAATGCAGTTCTGACCAGTACTGCAAGTTTTTTTTCAAGTATCTGCCAGTTTGGAAATTTTTTTTCATCCGCGCGAAAAGCGGCGCTGTGCGAGCATTGTCTTGTGCCTTGTTGTTTGTAGCCGTGTTTTTTGTGAAGCATTTCATGGTAGAGGACGTACTTCAGAAGTTCTTTGTCTTGCAAAAGAATTCTGCTGATTGAAATGGTGTCTGTTGCATACTCGTATGCGCCAAGAGGGTTTTTTGAGTTTCTGTAGTGCAGGTTTGGCTTGTCAAGAATTTTGTCAAAAAAAACAGTGTTTACTTCATCAAAAGCTTCTGACAGTACTGGTTCAAAATACGACTTTACTGCGTGTTTTGAAAGGTTATGAATAAAATTGTGGTATAATTCCATTTCCATTGTCTGTGTTTTTGTTCTGTTTACTTTTGCAATAAGCAGTTGTAGAAAACCTATTTGGATGCTGTCTGCGACGCCTTTCCATTTTGAACTTACTTTGCATGCAAGTTTTCTTTTGTACGTGTAAAGCTTTATCGCTCCGCCGTACTCTCTAAAATGGCCTGAGTATTCGAGAAAGAATTCAAGATTTGGCTGTGCGCCGCGGTATAAGTTTTTGTATGCCTGTTCAAGTAGGTTCATGGTAAGAAGGTTTTTTAAAAAATGAATGATTTTATCTTTTTATGATTGCATATATAATACTTTTTGTGCTCTTCAGCGTGCTGGGCGGGGTGCTTGACGCAGTGTATTGTTCTATTACCAGCAGAAAATACTGCACAGGAACGTTGATTCCATATTTTTCTGCATTGTATGGGCTTGGAGGACTTTTGCTTGTTTTTATATTCACTCACTTTCAAGCGTCATTCTGGAAGCAGGTCATTGCAGGAGGAATTGCAATTACGTTTCTGGAATTGAGTGCGAGCATATTTTGCATGACTTGCTTGAAAAGAAGATTCTGGAACTATTCGTCAAGCAGGTATAACTTTCAGGGACATATTGATTTATTGCACACTTTTTTCTGGTTTGTCATTTCATTTTTGATGCGTCTTATTTTTTCCAGTTTCAATACATAGGAATAGCACATGGGAATGAACGTGAAAATTTCAAACACTCTGGCAATCGCTTTGTCGCTTTCAGTTGCGGCTCTCGTGTTTGGCTTTGTTTTTTTAAACACGGCCTTGTTTCATTATGATGCTATAGTACTTGCTGAAGCTGTTGAGAAAACTTATTCAACATTGAGACTTCAACCTTCTACAAATTACAGATATGCTGATGTCGTAATTGTAGACATTATTTATTTTCCTTTCTGGCTCAGAGGCAGTACTGCTGATTTTTCAGTAAGGCTTGCCGGCGTTATTTTCTATTCTGCGAGCATAGGAATGCTGTACTTGTTTCTTAAAAAGTTCACGAACAACACACTGCTTTCGCTTGTTGCAGCAGTGTTGTTCGCAGTGAGTCCTATTTATCTCAGCCCAAATACTTTTGGAAAAATACACTCAATCAGCATATTTTTTCTTCTTTTGTCGCTCTGGCTTCTTCTTTTGCCGGAAAGAAAAAATTTTGTTCTTGCAGCTACGGCGTATTCTGCAAGTATCGGAAGCAGAGAGTCAACTCTTTTTTTTGCGCCTTTTGCGCTTTCGCTCTGCGCGTATTCAGTCTGGAAAAGCAGGCAGAACATTTGGCAATTTCTGTATTTTTTCATTCCTTTGCTCAGCTTTTTCTTTCTTCTTTCCGCGTGGTATTTTTACCCGATTATTAGCAAAACTCTCAATGGCACAAGTGTTGAAACTGCTTTTTTCACTTACAGTTCAGCAAATATGGCGCGCGCATTGAATGACTTGACTCGCACAAGCGGAACATTAATCAGTCTCGCGGCGCTTGTAGGAATGATAAGTGGTGTTGTCACGTTAAGGTTTCCTGCTATGTTTTTGACAGCATGGTTGTTAAGCGCGTTCTTTTATTTCTCAAACTATACGACCTACGAAGCGCGTTATCTTGATGTTGTTCTCATTCCGTTTTTTGCGTTCAGCGGTCTCACTGTTTCATATTTGACAAATAAAAACAGGATTGTTGGCTATGCGCTTTTTGGTTTGCTGTTGTTTGCGCCGGTAAGCTACAGCACACAACTTCTCCTGCCAAGAACAGCTTATAATGGAATTTACGAATTTGGAAAGCTTATCAGTGAAAAAACAGAACCTGACGCAGTTATTATAGTTCAAAACGAAGCGCCGGTTGTAGGGTATTATGGCAAAAGAAAAACACTTGGCCCTCCAACTGGCAATGAGGCGGAAAGCATCAGATTTTGGGAAGACGTTAACAAAAATGTTACAAAAGGAGAGAACATCTGGCTTGCGTTTTCAGCATTCTTCGATGACCCGGGAGACATCAATAAACAGATTGTTTCACAAATATTTGATTTCAGCAAAACCTACAGCACGATAAACGAAGACTACCACCATTCTGACATCAGACAACTGCTGTACATCACGTACTTGTGGAAGCTTGCTCCCAAACAAAACATGAGCGAATCAACATCAATTCCGGCGCCATTTGTGCTGAAAGGGTTTCCGAGCAAAAAATAGGTACACTGTGTCAAAAACCACTGGTGGAAAATCGTGAAGTTTTAAAAGCAGATGAATTTTTTCAATCGTTAATATGAAAATAAAGGCACGACTTTCCGATGTGTTAAAGCAAGTAAAATCGCAAGTGAAATTTTTAGTGCCAGATGCAATAATCAATTTTCCCATCAGCACGAGTCCTGAACAGCGCAAATCATTGACGCCTGAGTGGGCTTCTGAAGTTGACACGCTTATTGAAAATCAGGTACGCTGGACGCATGATAATGTACATGTTTCTCTTGAGAATATTATTTTTGACAAACAAAAAATATTCTTTTACGATGCGCCCGAATGGACAAAGTTAGTCACACGGCTCAATTTAAGGTCAGATGTGAAGGGTATTAATAATAATTTTCCAGAAGAAATTTACATACTTAACACTGGAAATATGAATGAGACTCGTGGCATACTTAATCATGAATTAATCCATTCTTTTTCATTCAATCAATATAATATTCACATTAGTAATAAGGCCATAGACAAAAATGACAAAACAAGCATAATTGACATAAACATCACCAGAATTAAGGATGGACTTATGTATTGTAATGCTTTTACTGGATTGAATGAAGCAGTAACAGAACTTCTTAACTATGACCTTCTTTTAAACTGTCAAAAGCAAAAAGAGTGCAATCTGTTTCGAGGATATTGGGTTGGACATTATGCAGGTGTTATTCTTCTTGATACGCTGCTCGAAACTATCGCACGACAGAAGCGTTGCGATGCTTTCGCACTTAGAAAAGTACTGTATCACAGTTATTACACTGGCAAACGCTCTGGCTTAATAACAGTTTTTGGAGACAACATGCGAAAACTCAGCCAATTAAACAACATGGCGCCATTTGAAAAACACAATCTCAAAATTGCACAAGCGTATGGAATAAAAAAAGAGTATTGTGAGAAAATTGAACATTACTTGGCAAATTATGACATCACTATACTGGGAAGTCTTGTGAAATTTTAAAAAAATAGTTCTTTTTGAGATATGCTTTATCTTCAATTCAAAACTTAGAAAGTTTGTTTTTGTATCTTGACGGGCCTGCTGGGATTCGAACCCAGGTCTAGGGGACCGGAACCCCTCAGTCTATCCAAGCTATCCTACAGGCCCATAATAATTTATATTGAAGTTGTGTAAGCTACATAAATATATAAACTGACGTTTCACTGTCGGAATTATGCGAATTGTTGTTACTGGCGGCGCTGGCTTTATCGGCAGTCATTTGGCTGAAGAATTAGTAAGAGAAGGTCATGATGTTTTGGTGTATGATAATCTTTCGACAGGAAATGAGGCATATCTTAAATCGGTTAAGAACAAGATTAAACTTGTTAAAGGTGATATTATTGATGTTGGGCAGCTCAAAAAAGCATGTGACGGAGCAGAAGCATTGTTTCATCTTGCGGCGCTTAAAAGTGTGCCTGCATCAATTCAGAATCCAATAGCTTATTTTGAGACTAACATAACTGGAACATTTAATGTGCTTGAAGCCGCACGGCTTAATGGAACTAAAAAAGTAGTGTTTGCTTCGTCATCTTCGGTTTATGGTGAAAAACCAAAGATTCCGCAAAAGGAGGGGAAAGAAGACGTGCGGATTTCGCCTT
Organism: Candidatus Aenigmatarchaeota archaeon; assembly: GCA_016198725.1. GTDB lineage: Archaea > Nanobdellota > Nanobdellia > Woesearchaeales > ARS49 > JACQIC01. The sequence goes on from JACQIC010000054.1 coordinate 7,609, forward strand.
ATGGAATTTCAAAATACGCTGGTGAAGACTTGTGTGGATACTTTAATAAACTTTATGGAATGCAGACTGTGGCGCTTAGATATTTTAACGTGTTTGGACCGCGTCAGGATCCAGTATCACAATATGCCGCGGTTATTCCAAAATTTATTCTTTGCTTGTTGAAGGACGAACAGCCGCCCGTTTATGGTGCAGGAGCGCAAACAAGGGATTTTACTTATGTTAAGGATGTTGTTGCGGCAAATCTTTGTGCTTTGAAAAATAAAAACGCATCAGGAGTATTCAACATTGCTCCTGGAAGTCCGATAAGTGTTAATGTGCTTGCACAAAAGATTGCGCATCTGCTTGGAAAACAAATAATTCCAAAATATTTTCCGCAACGTTCAGGAGACATATTGCACTCGTATGCCGACATCACAAAAGCAAAACTGAAACTGGGACTTCAGCCATTCACGCCTTTTGATGAAGCGCTTGCCAAGACTATAGACTGGTTCAAACTATACAATTCATAATATACATTTATATATCACTTCTTCTTTGTTGTTAGTGAGGTGATTTAATGGCTAAAGGATTAAAATGTGGGTGTGGGCCTGTGAATCTTTTGTGGATGGTGATTGCAAGTGCAGTGTCAGGCGCAGGAGTTTTGCTTGCGGTTAATGGCGTGGCGCTTCAGTGGGTGCAGGGAATGAATGTTATGGTTTGGGTTTGGTATGCTGCAGCCGCTTTTGTGTTGAGAATGGGTTGTGGTCTTAAGTGTCGTGCAATGCAAGGCTGTCCGATGCACAGTGCATAAAAAATTTATTTGTTGCGAATACCACATCGCTTGCGATGACTGGGTTTGTTGCAATCACTTGTTGAAGGGTATTCGCAACATTAAAAATCCCAACTATTGTCTATAATACCCCGCCCCTTGGGGCGCAATGCTGTTAAGTTAAGGTTTTCTCTTTTTCAGTTTGTCGAGTTCTTTGATATCTGAAAGTAGTCTTTTTGCCGTGCCCAAATATCGTATGTTTCTTGTTATGTACTTGCCTTCAACTTTCAGTCGGTCTTCTAGTATGTAGTAGTTCTTTCCATTTTGCATTTTCTTGTTTCTTATATACATATTATTATGCGTAAATATTGACAAATTTATATACTTTTGTGTTCTTATATATCATCAGTAGTAGTATGCGTAAAAGAGGTGATGCTGACGGTTGAATTTAAGAAGGCAAAGAGCGTGTTGGATAGAATTAATAACAAGCTAAAATCAAGGGATTTTATGGAGAGAAGTAGAGTGGGCGAGAACGATTTTACAAGAAATAGGAAAATGCCTTTTTGTTCTCTTATTTATTTTATGCTCAACTCAATAAAACAAACATTACAGAAAGAACTAACCAATTTTATGAGCGCTTTCACAAAACACGACAACATCACAAAAAGTGCATTCTGTCAGCACAGATTAAAACTGAAGCCCGAAGCATTTATTGAGCTTAACAACATGTTAATTGATGAATTTTATACCGATAACATCATTGAAAAATGGAAGAAGTATAGGTTGTTGTGTATTGACGGCAGCACTTTAGAACTGCCTAAATCACAAGAAATTATTGCGGATTTTGGCGTGAATAGTGAAGTAGATATGACTCCAATGGCAAAAATATCAACTTTATTTGATTTGCTGAACGAACAAATTCTTGATGCGACTATCGCGCCCAGTCGCACAAGCGAGTATGATTTAGCAATAAATCATCTAGATAAACTACAACAGGGCGACTTGCTGATACTGGATAGAGGTTATGGTGCACGATGGCTTTTTTATCTGCTTACCAGAAAAAAAGCGGATTTCGTGATAAGATTACAACATGAACGTGGAGACGACATTGACGATTTTGGGAATTCAGAAGAAACTTCCAAGATTATCGAAGTAAAAGAACTACCAAAAAAATCAGATCAACGATTAAAAAATATGAAAATTGATTTCCAACCTTTCAAATTCAGACTTGTTAAAGTTACTCTTGAAACTGGCGAGGTTGAAGCCCTAGCAACATCACTATTGGACGAACAAGAATATCCTGTTGAAATCTTTAAAGAATTGTACAATAAAAGATGGGGAGTCGAGACAAACTACTCCCATCTCAAAAACCACATAGAAATAGGCAACTTCACAGGATATTCAACACAAGTGATAAAACAAGATTTCCACGCTAACGCATTCATAGCCAACATACAAAGACTTATCATACGAGATGCCCAGCTAGAACTCAACTCAAAAACAAAACATCGAAAGCACGAGTACAAAATAAACAGAAACTTATCACTCGGATACATGAAAGACAAAGTAGTAGGATTATTGACCAGCAATAATCCTTGCTATTACGACGAACTCGTAAAACTTTTCCAAATCGAACCAGTACCAATCCGAAAAAATAGAAAATACCCCCGAGAAAAACACAAACAACAAAGGAAATACTACATCAACCAAAAAAGAGCATTATGAAAATAAACTCTCTTAACTTAATGACATTGCCTTGGGG
>JACQIC010000046.1 GCA_016198725.1 Candidatus Aenigmatarchaeota archaeon
AATAGATTTTGGTGCTAGAGAATACAAGTCAAGAACTTCAGAACACTAACCAATTACTGAGGTGTTCACAAATTTTCTTTTGAAAACTTTTCTTTTCCAAATAAAAGTTTGCGCTCAGTTTTCCAGTTAATCTCATCGCTTTTGCTCGATAGGGATTCACGTCATCACAGCGCAATTTTCACGAGTTCGCTTTGCTCACACGTGAAAATTTTAAAATAAGAATGAATCGTAGCTTTTAAACATTATCACAAAAATCTCGTGTGAGCGAGCGATAGCGAGTGAACTCGAGATTTTTATCCGAACATGTTCAAATATTCTTTTTGTTCTCCGCCTTCTTCTGAGTTCATTTTTTCTATAGAATCAATGAAATCACATTCCTTGACTTTTGTTCTGTCATCACGTATGGCACAGTAACCTGCTTCAGTAACAACTGCATGGATTTCTGCACCACTCATTCCATCGAGCATTTTAACGATTTTGTCAATATCTATATTTGAAAGGCTCATGTTTTTGGTGTGAATGCCCAGAATATCCTTGCGTGCATTCACGTCGGGCAGAGGCACTTTTATCAAACGATCAAGTCTGCCAGGCCTCAAAATTGCAGGGTCAAGTATGTCTTTCCTGTTTGTGCACCCTATGATTTTTACGTTGTCAAGGGGCTGGAAGCCGTCTATTTCTGCAAGAAGCTGCATGAATGTTCTTTGAACTTCCCGCTCCCCTGATGTTCCAATATCAACTCTAGTTGATCCTATTGCATCAATTTCGTCGATGAAAATTATTGAAGGCGCTTTCTCCCGCGCAAGCTGGAAAATTTCCTTGACGAGTTTTGCGCCCTCTCCAATAAACTTTTGCACAAGCTCTGAACCTACAATTTCAATAAACGTGGAGTTGGTGGATGCGGCAACCGCTTTTGCCAGCAAAGTTTTTCCTGTACCTGACGGACCATATAATAAAATTCCTTTTGGCGGGTCTATGCCCACTTTTTTAAACAGTTCCGGCTTGCTCAGAGGCAGTTCAATAACTTCCTTTATCTCCCTCTCCTGCAGTTTAAGCCCGCCTATCATATCCCAAGAAAGTGATGGTTTTTCTATGATGACAAACTTTTCAACATCAAACCTTTTTGAGGTAGATATTTTTTTGACAACAGTCAGATTTTTTTGTTCTGCCAGCACACCGTCTCCGGGAAGCAGGTTTACACAGGACTGGGCAGCATCAACAAGAAACTCATTGCCATTCGGCATTCTAACTAATATTTTTCCATCAACAATATCCCTTACTTCACAAGCAATAAGTGGAGTGTGCTTGAATTTTTCAAGCTCTTTTTCAAGATTTTCAAGACTTTCACGCAAAAACTTATTTTCTTCCTCAAGCCCACTAAGATTCATTGCATAACTATACATTATAGAATCCATTTTTGGCTCATTGTTTATGTTGCCAGTCATTGTTTTCTCGTGTGGCGTAAATGTTTATAAATGTTATGGGTGAGGTTTATGAACTTACCGAGTAACTTTAAACGACTGTACCTGCTCCAATATTTTTTTTGCTTTTCCTTTTTCAAAATGTTTTCTCACAGGGTTTATAAGAGAATCTATTGCTTTTGCCACCGCCACCTTCAAATCCATAGGGTGAATTTCGCCTTTTTCATAAGCTGCCTGCAATGCAGGATACGAACCAAACTCGAGCTGTCCCCCGAACTTTTGAGGTCTTTCTATTGTGAAAGATTTTTGCCGTTCAAAAACTATGTACTTGCAGTATTCCATAACAGGATTCTCGTGAGACGTATTAGGCGGGCAGTATGCTTGCTGCAGTTTTCGCGTGATTTCTTGAGCGCTGTCATCCATGAAAATTGATGCATCAGGAATTGATTTTGACATTTTAAGCGCTACTGACCTATCTATTGATTCTTCTGCCATTTCTTTTGGAGGCGATAAAAGCCCCATCAGCATATGATGATGAACTGCAACCGGCTTGCTGAACCCCAATGAAGGAGCGAGCTCGCGTGCAAGCACATTAACCTTTCTCTGGTCCATGCCCAGCTGTGCAATATCAACACCCATGTGAAACATGTCAGCCGCCTGCATGCAAGGATACATTATCTGCGCACCTGAAAGCTCGTCAGACTCCTTCCTGCCCATGATTTGGGAACAGCGGATTAATCTTTTAATTGTAGCGGATTTTCCTGTCTGCAAAACTTTCATCCAATAACTTCCATCATTTACAATATCATTACACCACACAAAATCAACTGTTTCTGTGTCCATGCCACATGCTTTCCAGACTTCTATGAAATATTCCCCGGTTGTTCTTATCTTGTCAATGTCCCCACCCATCTTGTTGTTCGCCAAAGCATGCCAATCCGCCACCCACATCATGAACTTGCATCCCGCCTTAAGCATCTTGTTGACATTAATCGCCCGCATAAGTCCCTGCGCAATATGAATCCTTCCAGAAGGCTCAAACCCGTCATATGCCAAAGGTTTTTGCTTTGTCTCAAGCAAATGCTTCAACTCTTCCTCTGTTAAAAGCTCCTCTCCCACCTGTCTAATTATACCTATACGCTCATTAACATCCATAGCCCGTGTTTTACGAGCAATATTTAATAACCTATCGCTGATAAAATTGAAAAATGATATCAGTAACAGACCTCACCGCATTTCATTTCTGCCCAAGAAAATTATTTCTGTCAAAAGTCGCCAAACTTCACGAACCCCTCAAAGATGTAATAGTTCTCGGAAGCATTAAGCACAAAATTATTGAAACCATGCCAGAACTTGACAAAGAAATGTCCTGCAATCTTACAAAAGAACTTGACTCTGAAAAGTTTGTTCAAGAATATGTACGACAAAGTACAACTGCACTAAGAATGATAATAGTACAGCAAAAAGATGCACTGAGAAGTGTAAGCGTGCCGCTTGATTCAGCATTTGAAAAAACAAAACAGCTTGCAGTGTCTGAAGCGGAAAAAAGAGCAAAATATCTGCACGATTTCGCCCACAAACACCAATTATTTGGGGTGAACCTGTGGGAAAACCTCACTCCAAAAGAAAAACCAGAATATTCCCTGTCATCTTCTAAACTTCAACTAAAAGGCAGAATTGACGCGCTAAAAATAAGCCCTGACAAAATCATTCCAGTAGAGCACAAAAGCGGACAACCGCCTGAAGAAGGCGCGTGGGAAAGCCACAAACTCCAATTATCAGCATACGCGCTACTTTTAGAGAACTTATTTGAAACTTCAATAACGCACGGCATAATAAACTATTTTGATGCAGGACTGCAGAGGGAAATTCAAATAAATCCTTTTGCAAAAGATGAAGTCAAGCAAATGATTCCAGTTGTTACTGCAGTCCTTTCCCAAAAGGAAATCCCTCCGACCATAAATAATATCAACAAGTGCAAAAGCTGCGGCTATTATAGTTATTGCGAGAAAGAAATAAAAATCCCAATCGCCGCAAGCGGCGGGGTATTATAGACAATAGTTGGGATTTTTAATGTTGCGAATACCCTTCAACAAGTGATTGCAACAAACCCAGTCATCGCAAGCAGGGGTATTCGCAACAAATAAATCATTGACGAATCTCTTCAGGCAGTATGACAGATTTCTGTGTCGCATTTAAACCAAGCTTCCAGATAATCTGGTAATATCTTTGCATTTTTATTTCCGCATTATGAAAATCCTCGCTTAACAAAGTGTAATTACTCTCAAACCCCAAATATCTTGGAAGCAAATTTTTGTTAATATCATCAGGATCTTCAAACAATCCTGAAATCGTCAAATAAACAGACGTGTTGTTCTGTATTTTTTCTTTCATACGCTCAGCAAAACCAATACTGCCCGCAAGACTGCCAATCGGAGGGCCCACGACAGTTCTTTTTCCATAATATGTGACAAATGGCGCATCGTCCTGAGTGATTATTATAGAATCACCAGGAGTATTGTTTGCAATCCACAAACCCACCTTTTTTTGCCCGTTGTATTCGTGCCTTGCAGACAAAATAGGCACGATAAGCAAAAGTGAACTTATAATGAGATAACCGCACAATAAACTGCCAACAATCTTCCACCTGATTTTTGAAATTGCAACTGCCGAAAAAGTGCATAACCCAAAAATAAAAACATCAAGATATCTTGCAGCAAAAGTACTTATGTTTGCGAAAAACAAAAAACTGCCCAAAAGGAGAACAAGCATGAAAAGTGAAGGAAGTTGATTTTGCATTATGCCAATAACAATCCCTGCTACTGCAAAGAAAAGTAAGACAACAGGGTTTGTCTGCCACACTGCCTGATACGCAAGCTGTCTAAGCTCTATCCGCGGGATGAAGTAAGCAGTTCCAATCTGCTCTGGAAAAAAAGTTTTTTGAATGATAAAGTCAAAATAAGCAAAATACAACAGCATAAAACCAGCCACATATGGAAATAAAAGATATTTCAACCGAGTATTTGCTTTAAATTTTGATTTGATAAAAAAAGCAAGAAAAAAATAAAACGGCAGAAAATACAAAGTTGCCTCTCTCACTGTGTGAGATATCACCAGCAACACTGTCGATGCCATCAATGCTTTTGCTTCATTTCTCTGCAACCCCCTTAACAACAAATAAAAAGCAGTGAAAACAAAAAACAAAGCCATCCCATGCTCCTTGCCAAAAGTATTCGGGCTAAGATAAACAGGAGAAGCAGCAAACAATCCAGCAGCATAAATTCCAATCGACTGACTGCTGAAAAGCATGCGGATAAAAAGATATGCGGCAGGAATGCTTAATGCATAGAATACTGCACTTGTCAGCCTAACTGCCAAATCTGCATTTTGTCCTAACAGCCAGAAAGGAAAATAAAGAATGCTTGCAATAATAACAGTGCCGTATCTTCCATTAATCGCAGGCTGAAGTTTGCTTGTTTCATATGTTTTCTCAACTGCCTGCGCAAGAACAATAGCATCATAATGAAAAAGTCCCTCATTAAGATAGAATAATACAAGAAGTAAAGGAATTACAAAAAGCAACAACAAAATCTTTTTTTCATTGTCCATTTTTGTGAAAAACAAGTGTATGTTTATAAACTTCTTATATTTGTGCAGCTCATGAATCTTGAAAGAAAAGTAAATTTAGGAATCACTGCAGGGCTCGCAACAATTCTTGCTTTTGGCGCATACAAAGTAACAAATCACAACACCCCACCTCAAAGAGTGCAGGATAGTTTTGGACTGAGTGAACCAATATCTCAAAAACCACCATATACTATTGTTGGGCTTAAATATTTGCGTGCTTCCGCACCTGCAGAAGAATTTGGCCAGTTCATAAACTGCTTTGATACGCCTCACACTGAATTTGTTGGAACTGGTGAAAGTTTAGGAGTATTTGATGAACCTTATCGTTTGATGCTTCGGGTTGTTGTAACAAGTCAAGAACCAATTTCAAATATTTTTGTGCACGGCATCGGCGTATCAGCCAATGCACGCATACGCCTAAGAGGCAACAGTGAAATGTACGCCAGACGTTACGTTCAAGATGACAAACACGTAATTGAAGTATACATGGGTTATGAACAGCCTCTGCAGCCAGTCTCGGGAACTCGCGGTTTCACATTTTGGGCAGAAAACCAAAACAATCCTCAAATAAAATCAAACCCGTTTAACATTGATGTTATCTTTGAGGAAGATGAATGAGTAAAGCATGAAATGGTATAAAAAATTAGCAATTGCTCTGCCCGTACTTGTAGGAATCGCAGGATTTTATTCGAACCAAAGATACGCATTAACTGTTCGTGTGGACGCAACAGATGAAATGGGATTATCCCACACACGACAACAATCTCTTGTTTTGTATGTTTTTAGATAGAACTCACTAAATTTTCAGTGTGAGCGAGCCAAAGGCGAGCAAACTCGGAAAATTTATATGCTCTAATTTCGTTTTGAGCTATATGGTCTATGAAATTGTTCTTGGCAGGTCTGATGCAGAGCGTGAAAAGATTGGTTTGACAGGAACAATCCTTATTGGCAAACAGTATGTGAAAATGGGGCAGGTTACTGCATTGTCTCAGCCGATTTATTTGGATTTGAACAAGGCGCATTGCGTGTTTGTCTGCGGCAAAAGAGGTTCAGGAAAAAGTTATTCGCTTGGGGTGATAGCAGAAGGCATTTCAAAGCTTGAGCAGGATTTACGCAACAAATTAAGTGTTTTGATTCTTGATACAATGGGAATTTACTGGACGATGAAATATCCTAATCACAAGGAAGAAGTTCTTTTGCACGAGTGGGGATTTGAAGGCGCGCCGATTGAAAATGTAAAAATATTCACCCCAGTTGGTTTTTATAGAGAGTACAAACAAAAAGGCATTCCAACAGATTCACAATTTGCCATAAGACCCAATGAGTTGAATCCGGAAGACTGGAACCTTGCATTTGAATTAAAAAGCAACGATCCTATTGCTGTTTTTATTGAGAGAATCGTTCTTCAGCTGAAAAAGGAAAAGCCGAATTTTTCTCTTGATGATATTATCAAAATCATTCGCGATGACGTGTCAGAAAACCCTTATGTCAGGCAAGCAGCTGAAAACCGTTTTATTTCAGTCAAATCATGGGGAGTTTTTTCAGAAGAATCAACACCCCTTGTTGAGCTTATGAAAGGCGGACAGATTACTGTGCTTGATCTTTCGTGTTATGCAATGATGCCAAATGGCTGGCGGATAAAACATCTTGCACTGGGAATAATTGCAAACAAAATGTTCATGGAAAGAATGCGCGTAAGAAAAACAGAAGAGTTTGAGTCGATTCATTCTGCTTTGCATTATATTTCTGAAGATGAAAAACCAAGCGAACTACCGATTGTTTGGATGCTTTTGGACGAAGCGCATGAATTTCTTCCCAAAGATGAAAAAGTCGCCTCAACAGATGCGCTTGTTACATTATTAAGAGAAGGCAGGCAGCCTGGCATTGCAATGGTGCTCGCCACACAACAGCCTGGAAAAATTCACACTGATGCCATGACACAGTCTGACATTATTCTTGCACACCGTCTGACTGCAAAAATAGATACTGATGCGCTTGCTGCACTGCTGCAAAGCTATTTGAGAGCAGGTCTTGACAAGGAACTTGATGCGCTGCCAAGAGTGGCAGGCTCTGCAATAGCAGTAGATGACGTAAATGAAAGAATGTTTCCAATGAGGGTTAGGCCAAGATTCAGCTGGCACGGCGGCGGAGCGCCTGAACTTGTGGGTGAAAAAAAGAAGATGTTTGGATAGTGCACAACAGTAATTATTAAAAATCCCTGTACGACTTTGTTCTGTAATGAATGCTAATCCAAACGGGCGACTGGCAGTTTATGCAAACACAAATGGACAGTTCTATGGACGGCGTCTTGTTGAAGAACTAAACAAAATCATCACTAATGAGAACAGAAAAAGTCTTGAAAATATTAAACGCCTTCCCGACTTGTCTAAATTGCCTGAAAAGTTCAATCTGCCTGAAACTGATGATGACTTAGATGCAGTTGTTAAAAATCTGGGTGCAGTGATGAATAGCTTGATGACTCTTGAACCAAGAATCACGCTCAAAATTCCAAAAGTAACCCAATTTCCCAATTCAATGCTGAAAGTGTCAATAGAAGATACAGTAAGTGGAGAAGATGCAGTTGTCGTACAATGGTTTCCCAAACCGCCCATCAATGATGCTCACGAGCTTAATGCTCAAAGAAACAAGGAAGAGTTTTTTAAAACAATTGCGGCACTTTCTCAGGCACGCGTGAAACGGCTGATGTTTGTAACACCATATGCATTTGACCAAAGAAAAGACGTTCTGGAAGGGAGAGAAACAATTGATGCCGCCCTGTTTTGTCAAGAATTATCTGAAATCACAAAAGGGAAGGGCATTCAGGCATTTTGTTTGGACATCCACGCCCAACAAATTGTAGGGTTTTATCAACTTATAAACATATACATGGTTTCTGTTCCAATGTTTCACACGTATGTTGATTTTATCAAAGAATCTTATCCTGAAATTTTTGAAAATGCAGTTGTCGTGTCGCCTGATGTTGGAGCTTCAAAAAGAAACAGGACATACTCAGAATTAACCAAATTGCCAAGAGTAACTGTTGATAAAAAACGTATCAGCCCAAAAGAAGTTATACCTGAAGCTTTTTTTGCAGGAGACATTGAATTAAAGGGAAAAAATGGGGTTCTTGTTGACGATATTCTTGCATCAGGAGACACTGCAGGCAAGGTAAGCAAACACCTTAAAACAATGGGCATTGAAAAATTTTACTGGCTAATGACTCACCCAGAACTCACTGACATGATAAAACTTGATGAGATGTATACTCAAAGACTTTTTGAAAAAATATTTCTTGCAGACACAATACAACTTCCAGAACGTGAATATTTTGTACAAGTTCCAACAGCTAAATTAATGGCAAGACTGATTTATAATGTTCACACAGATCAAAGTATTGGGAGTTATTTGGAAATTAAGTAAAAATCACTATTTTGGCGCTCTCCACACTTCGTCATCTTTAACTGTATTAAAAGTCATGTCTGCAAAATTGTAAGTCTTAAGAACTTTTTCTCCCTGCGTAACACGAATGCGTCTCGGCATACCATATGTTTCATCCAGCCAAATATCAGTCAAAATATCGCCATTTGCCTGCCTGATTTTTGTAGTCTGCCTGTTTTCAACCACTTCAGGCCCAATAATTTCTGCATAAGCAATATCTTTCAGGAATTCATAAGGAGTTTTCACGCGGTAATCAACATATGTTAAATTAAAAACTTTTTTAGTGTTGTCAACATCCCTACCAAGACATCTTTTGAGATTCTCGCAATAACCATATGCTTTTTTGTTTCTGGTGTCCAAGTACACAGCGTCATAATAGTTATCTATAATGTACGGGTCAACCTCAAATAATTTGATTTTTATGTAATTACCTTTTATAAAATAATTGTGAGGGAACTTGTTGTCTGCAGAAATAGAGTACAAATATTTGTAGCTTTTAACTTTTTGATCGGCTTTTCCAAGCAGTTCACGCAATTCAGGCGACATCTGTTCTGTTTTCTCTACAATCACTGCAGTTCCAAGAGGCGCAGGCGAATTTTCAACCTCTGCAACACTTTCATCTTCTGCAGGAGAATCTGGCGAAGATTCGACAACAACACTGTTTTGCTGCACACTTTCTTGTTCTGGCACTTGTGGAGTTATTTGTACGGAAACCTCTTTTGTTTCTTTTCCTGCGCACGCAGTGAGCAGTATTAAAATCCCAATGATTGCAATAAAGTGTTTTTTAATCATAACTGTGGTTCTGGCGCTGCTTTTGTCATCGAAATAAATGCTGCAAGAATCATCATGAGAAATAAAACTCCAAAAGTAAACGCCCAAGTAATATCAATTTTTGGAAAATAAACTGCAGATATAAGAAATCCTATAATTCCTGTGATAAAAAACGATTTTGAAAGTGGAGCATACACAAAAGAATGACGTTTTATTTTAACCATAAGTGAATAATTGGCATGGGAGTATTTTAAGTTTTTGGTATTGGCACACTTCTTTCCACTAACTGTTTAATATCACCTTCATGCCCTGCGCCAACCACTGCCACAATTGTCGCTTCAGG
>JACQIC010000047.1 GCA_016198725.1 Candidatus Aenigmatarchaeota archaeon
AACTGGGAGCACAGGGATTTGAACCCTGATCAGCCGCTCTGGAGGCGGCCATACTAGCCAGGTTGTACTATGCTCCCAAATTCCGAGTTCGCACTCCGTGCTCACTCAGGAATTTGTTAAAATAACTACGCTTAAATAAATAACTTCGGTTTTTAAGTTTTAAAAAATCTCGTGTGAGGTGCGAAGCACCGAACTCGAGATTTTGCTTAAACATATCTTAACGCAACAAACCCCACAATTACCAGTACAAACACTGCAAAGCTCAGCATGTTGAAGTATTTGTCTATGAACGTGCTAATGCGTTTGCCAAAGAAGTACAACAGTCCTGCAACAAGAAAAAACCTGCTTGCTCTTCCAAAAATTGAAGCAACAACAAAAACAGGAATGTTGATTTTCCAAAACCCTGCAGCAATCGTGAATACTTTATATGGTATTGGCGTCAGCCCTGCTCCAAATATCGCAAGAAATGCGTTGTCCTGAAATGACTGCCCAACTGCTTCAAAAAATACTTCATAATGCAGTGCTGTTATTATCGGCTTGCCAAGAGTTTCATAAAACGCATAGCCAATAAAGTAACCGAACAGTCCTCCAATTACAGAGCCAACAGTTGAAACTGTTGCGTACCAGAATGCCCTGCTGCTGTTTGCAACACACAAACAAATAATCAGCACGTCCGGAGGTATTGGAAAAAAACTGCTTTCCACAAATGCGACTACAAACAGCGCAATTGTCCCATATTTCGTATGCCCCCATGATACAACCCAGTCATACAATTTTCTAAGTCCGCCTGTGGCATACAAGTGCAGGCCGTAAACTTTGTGAACAATTCTGTGCATGCAAACAAAATCTGGTGCAGGTATAAAAGTTTATCTCCAAGACGATTTAAAAGCCGTGCACTTGGTATCATACTTCCATAACCTCAAATCCACTTGGAGTAATGGCAAATGCACTCTGCGAGTTAATGATTACTTTTTTGTTCAGGTCAAGAACAATATATCCTGCATCGACACTATGCTTTACTGGCATTGGTTTTTTTGCCAGCAATGCTTTTATTTCCCTCCAATGCGCAGTTACTGCATGCAGGTCATCATTGCTGACAATGATAAGTGTGACATTTGACATTCACTATTATGAATTAGAATTCTTTAAGTGCATTTGGGTAAAATTTCCGTTGACTCATTCAAAAAACCTGTTAATTTTCCGAACTCCGCTGTTTTGCGGCTTTACAACCTCAAAAGAAATTTTTTGACAGGCAGCGTGTTCAAGACATCTTTCTCTTCCAGCCAACCTCTTCTCGCCTGGGCCACACCAAGTTCCATGTATCTTAAATGGTCTGGACTGTGCGCATCTGTATTGATAACAAACTTCACTTTGTGTTCTTTGGCTGCGCGAATATTCATGTCAGACAAATCAAGCCTGCTTGGGAATGCGTTGATTTCAAGCGCCAAGTTGTTTTCTTGTGCTTTTTCATAAACTTTCTCAAGATTTACTGCGTATGGTTCGCGGGACAAAAGCAGTCTTCCTGTTGGGTGCCCAAGTGCATTTATGTTTGGGTTTTTAAGTGCAGTAATAATTCGTTTTGTCATTTGTTCTGCAGTTGTTTTAAATCCTGAATGCACACTTGCAACCACCCAATCGAGCTGTTTAAGCACACTGTCAGGATAGTCAAGTTTTCCTTCTTTCAGTATGCTTACTTCTGAGCCGAAAAAAATTGTTATTTCAGGATATTTCTTTTGCAACAACTCAACTTCTTTTTTGTGCCGCATTAATCTTTTTACTTCAAGCCCACGCGCAATATGTTCTGAAGGAGAATGGTCTGTTATGGCGAGATATTCATATTTTTGTTTTATTGCCGCAAGTATCATTTGTTCTGTTGTTGCAGTACCATCACTCCAGTTTGTGTGCAGGTGCAAGTCCCCTCTGATAGAATTGTAAGGTATTAACTTTGGAAGCTTTCCTGCAATTGCAGTTTGTATTTCGTTTGTGTTTTCCCGCAGTTCCGGCTCAATGTATTGCAAACCAAGTTTTTTGTAGATTTCTTCTTCTGTTCTGCCTGCAACATACTTTCCCTTCTTGTCAAATAATCCATACTCTGAAAGCTTGTATCCTTTTTTGATTGCGATTGTTCTTAAAGCGACATTATGGTCTTTGTTTCCTGTGAAGTATTGAAGCGCTGCGCCAAAACTTTTCTCTTCGAGAACACGAAGGTCTGCCTGTATGCCGGCGTCAAGGATTACTGTTGATTTTGTCTCACCTTTTGCCAACACGTACTTGACCTCATGCAGTGTTGTGAAATGTTCCATTATTTCTTTTGGTTTTTTTGAAATAATCAGAATATCAATGTCCTTGCAGGTTTCCTTCATCCTTCTGATGCTTCCTGCAATTTCAAGCTTTGCAACTGCCGGATGCGTTAAGTGACCTGCAAGCTCACGCGCGATCTGAAGAATGGTTCCAAGCAGTACACGCTCTTCACCTGTTTTTCGCAATTTTATTCCAAGAAGAATATCCTGTTCGCTTTTTTCACCAAACCCTGATAGTTTGCAGATTTTGTGTTTCTTGCACGCTTTTGCAAGTTCTTTTACACTTTTTATGCCAAGTTTTTCACTTAAAAGTTTTGCGCGCTTAGGACCCATGCCTGAAATGTGCATCAGTTCTTCTATTCCCTCCGGCACGCTGGAAGAAAGTTTTTGCATTTCATTTATGCGGCCGGTCTCAATATACTCAATTATTTTTTGTGCTATACTTTTGCCAACACCACTAATTTCAAGAAGTCCACTGATTCCTTTTTTTTCGTAAATTTCATTTATGTCTTCTGACAACGTTTCTATGCTTCTTGCTGCTTTCCTGTACGCTATTGGCTTCCACTGAACTTCCTTAACTTCAAGAATATCTGCTATCTCAAACAAAAGATTTGCCAGTTCAATGTTGGACATTATCTTATAATTTTATTATGATTATTTAATGTTTTGTAAAATAATGCCAGACATAAATAACTCATAAAAGTGTTATGTCTGGCAAACATTAGTAAGCGACTTATTCTATGACTTACTTTTGTCGCTTACTAAAAAAGCAGAAGCTTTTTTATACTTGACTGCTGATAAACATTGTTGTTATGAAATTAACAGAACATCTTAAACGGCTTCCGGAGCATATCAAGGCCACACCCGAATACAAGACGCTTGTTCGGCTTGCTGCAGATAAAAACCTGAAAACTGCAAATCAATTCTTCAAGTACATGGAGTCGGAAATAAATACCTGCAATAAGGATTTAAAGTCTCTTTGCAATGTTTCAACAAACAACAGAAAGCGCGTTGTGCTGTCAAAGCACCTTGCATTCCTTAGAGTAATTCATGAGAAGGTGCTGCCATATTTGTGATCAGAAACCTCACCCGCAATACTTTGATAGCCAGAAATCCTGTAATTCTCACATCCCTGATTGGGCATATGCTCGGTTTGATGTTCAAGAAAAAAATAATTCCTCATGTTTTATTGTTCAGAACCGAGCGTCATGTTTCATTGCATACTTTTTTTGTTGCAGGACCGATAGATTTGATATTTGTAAACAAGCAAAACAGAGTTGTTGAAATAAAGGAAAACCTAACGCCTTTCTCATTCTACTCTCCATATGAGAATGCCACAGCAATCATTGAAGCCAAATCAGGCACAGTAAGAAAAACAAGAACGAAAATAAATGATACAATAAAGTACAACCTTTAAAAGACCACAACATTTTCCCCGAGTGAGCAAAGCGAACTCAGAGAAAAATGTTTACATTATATGAAAATACACGTCAAACAATATAATACTGTAAACTGGTGGTTTGTTTATCGGGCTTTCTAAAATTTTGTACACTGGCGCGTTGTCTTTGGGTTTATTGCTCTCAAGCGGGTGTTCGGCTGTGAGGCGTTTTGAAACCTTTGCTGATGCTTTTCACCAAAAGTATACTGCAGAATATGAGCGGAGAACTGATCCTAATAACTTCTCTCAAGACAAGTACCGAGCTTTACAACAACTGGGCGAATTACAGCGCCGTGTTGAAGATCATTTAATAGATCGTGTAGATGCGCGTGAGCGTATTGAGCGTGAAGAGCTTGACGAGAGTGCTTTGCGCGCTGTCCGCACGATTGCACAGAATGCCGCGCAAAAAGCACTCAGGACAGGCATTCCCGAAATAAGCGTTATTGAAAATCTGCCTGACTTGGGAATCCGCGAGATTGAGGATGATGAAATTCTCGATTATCTTCATCCGCGAGTCAATGCAGGCATTTCTATTTCTGGCAGAGAGTTGACTATTGAGCCCTCATTCAGCATGGGACCTTATAAAATAACGTACACAACCGACTATACTTTTCGCCACCGTTTTACACTGCACCACGACCAATGGTATTTACGGATGGGACTTGAGCATGACCGCCACATGATTCACAACGCTAATGCAAGCATTGGTTATTCATTTGACAGTTTCTCAGGTGTAAGTGTCAGTTATCTATATGCTACTCCTGAGGAACACATGCTTAGCTTTGGTTTTTCAAAAAGGTTCTAAAAATGTCACGATTTTCCACCAGTTTTATATTGGTGGGATACTGGAAAATCGTGAGCATGCTCAAAAACTACTCTTCATGCCACTGGTGTTTCACCAGTGGTTTTTGACAAATCTCGAGTTCGGGCGCTTCGCGCCCTCACACGAGATTTTTAAATTTTCTTGAATGTGCGAGCGTTAGCGAGCGAATTCAGAAAATTCTGTAGAAATATTTATATAAGATTAATCTCTTGTTTTCTGCATGACAAAGAGGTGGGCGTGGTTTCTGCTATTGTTGACTGCAGTGTTCACCGC
>JACQIC010000050.1 GCA_016198725.1 Candidatus Aenigmatarchaeota archaeon
CGGCGCAACAGTCACCGCACAACTCACAAGCATCATCCAAACACTCAGACTCAGAAAAATAAACGTGCTCCAAGGACTCCAAAATATCCTCAGCCCACTTCAAACAACTGAATGATTACTGAAAAGTTGAATATTTATAAAGTTTCACTTACTCTTCATCACCCACACGCAGTCCCATGCTTTGCCTGGGTGTTCTTTGATGAAGTGTTCGCACCTCTCAATATAAACTTTTGATGGCAAATCACCGAGCTTGGCGGCTTTTTCAAAATCGGCAAGTGCTTTTTTAAATTCGGTTTTTCTGTATTTCTTCAGTCCCGTTGTGAAGTGGCGAATGATTTGTTTTGTTTGTTCTGGAATTTTTCCCTGCCCAACCAGTTCGTATATTGTTATTGGTTCTTTTTTGCCTTTCACTCTTACGTAATCCAGTTCTCTTACGATGAAGTCTGAAGGCAGTTTTTTGAATGTGGCTTCGCTGATAATGGCGTGCGTGCCGTATTCCTTGTTCAGCCCTTCAAGCCGTGAGCCGAGGTTTATGTTATCTCCCATGCAAGTATAGCTGAAGCGCTGGTTTGAGCCCATGTTGCCGACAGCAGCGTCGCCGGTATTTAATCCCATTCCAATGTCGAGAAATGGAACGCCTTCTTTTTTCCATTTTTGCTGAAGTTGTTTGAGTTTTTCAAGCATTTGAAGAGCGCATTCTGAAGCCCTGACTGCATGGTCTGGCTGTTCCAACGGCGCTCCCCAGAATGCCATGATGGCGTCGCCCATGTACTTGTCAACAACCCCTCCGCTTGCCATTATCATGTCAGTCATTGCTGTGAGGTATTCGTTAAGCACTGCAACAAGCTGTTCAGGCGTCAGCTGTTCTGAGATTGTTGTGAAACCGCGGATGTCTGAGAAAAAAATCGTGATTGTTCTTCGTTCTCCGCCGAGTTTTAATTTTTCAGGGTGCTTGAACAACTCGTCAACGATTTCTGGAGCAACATACTTGGTGAATGCTTCAACTGCCTGCATTTTTTGGCGGCGCTCTACGCGATACAAGTGAACAAGGTTTAAGCCGTATGATAGAATAACTGTTGTTGGAAAGAATATCATGTCAGCTAAAATTCCTTTTTTGAAAAATAGAATCACTGCCACAAAATAGCTCATTAACAGCAAAATGCAGAATAACGCAACCAGATAAGCGTTGTATCTTGCAAGCAGGAGCGAAACTATTATTGCTGCGGCAATAAGTGCAGCCAGAATCATCCAGCTTGGCTGTGCGGCGAGATATTTTTTTGTCAGAATCATTTGCACTATGTTTGCTTGGATTTCAACACCTGGCACCGGCACTCCTGCGGACGTTGGCGTGAGGTGGTCATCATGAAGGTCTGGCGCTGTAGCGCCTATGAGAATAATGGCATCTTTGAATAATCCCAAGTCAATTCTTTCTTTCAATATATCAGAAAAAGATATGGTAGTGAATGTTTCTCTCGCGCCCATCATGTTTACCAGAAGCCTGTTTTGTTTTGGCGCTTTTGTATTTGCAACAGACTCGGCAATCGCCTGCCCGAACAGCAAGTATTCGCCTTTCACATTGGTGTTTGCTGAGCGGGTAATTCCGTCATCATCAGTCAGAAGGTTTATTATGCCGAGTTGCTTTGATGCGTTTAACAGCGGAGGCACTGGAACAAGCGGGTTTTTGCCTGCAACTTGTCCGCCTTCGTTTTCAAATCTGGTGTATTCTGCCGCCAGAATAACATTGCCTGCTTTTTTTATTGCTTCTGCGAGTTTTTCGTCAGATGCAGTATTGGATGTTTCTGAAAAAACCACATCTATTCCTATAGTCTTGGCGTATTTCAGTTTGCTTAGCAGTTGTGCAAAAATTTCCCTGTCCCACGGCCACCTCCCAAACTCCTGAATGCTTTTATCGTCGATTGCAATGATGATTATGTTCTTGAGAGGTTGGCCGCCTCCGTGCAAAGGGTCGTGCAGTCTGAACTGAAGCGTTGAAAATGTTCCTGCCAAAAAAACAGCAGACATTAACAGTGCAGTAAACACCCCTAGTTTCAAGCAGGAACTGTACTTTGTCTCTTGAACAGCCATGAAGTCCTATGGCTCCTGCCTCGCTTCAGCCTGCTGCTTCAACTGTTGTGTGATGTGCTTTATTTCTTTTGTGAGCATTTGCGTTCGCTTTGCTTTTGGCTGCAATGGTGAAGGCACTTTCTTCATTATTTCATCTTCATCTTGTCTGCCTTCATCCAGTTCGTTCATGAAAAACTCTATCTGTTCTTCTGAAACTCCTCTGTTTTTTACTTGGCGCATTATGAATTTGTGTTTTCGCAGTTCGCGCGCCCTGACTTGTTTCAGGATTTTAAGATACCTTTTTGGGAACTGTTTCATGCGGGCAATAGTTTCTTCCGGCATGTCTTCCTCAACAAATTTCTCTTTCAATGCCCGCTTGTGTTCCCGCACAACAATTCTTTGCTCATCTTCCCGCGTGCCGTACTGTACTTCTCCTTCTCCAACGTCAAGTTCTGTGTCTGTGAAAAAGAATTCTGTTCCTCTGACTGTGGCGACAGTGGAGGGTGTTTGTATTTTGTATTCTTTAATTCCTGATAGTTTTGTTATTTTATTCCATGTTTCACCTGCAAGCTGGGTGACGTATAATTTTTTTGAAGTTATCTTGTCAAGCCGCACTTCTGTTTCCGGCTGTAATGAAAGTATTTCTCCTTCCATGAGCACGACAGTTGCCGTTCCGTCATGTTTAGTGCGCACGCTTGCTCCCTGTGGAAGCTCCATTTCATTCACTCCAGCTGTCCAGCCAGCGCCCGTATTTACTTCAACCGCGCCGTTTTCAATGTAAAGAATTGCAGGACTCACTTTTGAAGGAGCAAGGATGTAATAAGCAACTCCTGTGAGCAGAATAACAACAATCAATGCGCCAACCAGTATCTTTTTCATTAGCAATAAAATCAAGAGCATATTTATAAACTTATAGTACATTACACTCCATGATGTCTAAACGAGGCATAGCGTCAATAATTGCAGTTCTTACAGTGGCGTCATTAGGTGTTCTGCTGTTGTTCTTGATAAACGGAGGGTATTAAAACAGCTGTCGTATAATCGCCAATAAGCTCTTTTTGTACAATATCTTGAATGTCTTTTCTGTCAATTTTTAACAACTCTCTGGACTGCCGAGTGTGTGTTGGAACCCCGAATAGTTCATTGTGCAGAAGGCATTCAACTGAACTTTCAGAGTCTTCTTTTTTGCCATCAATTTCGTCCAGCAAATATTTTCTTGCAGTGTTTAATTCGTCTTTTGAAATTACGCCGTCAGCCATGCTTTGCAGCTGCTGTCCAAAAATATCTCTTACAACAGATACTTTGTCAGGGTGGCATCCTTCACTTGACCATGAAAAAAGCGATATACTGCTCGTGATTGGGCTGTTGCTGACATCAAGTGAATAACACAACCCTTTTTTAATTGAAAGTTCACAAAATAATTTTCCTGTTTGATAGCCATTATACAGGATGGTTCTGACGCACTCGAGCGCAGAATACGTATCAGCTAAAGGCCCTTTGCAGATTTTTCCTCCTTCAACATACGCGAGTTTGCCGTAATGCTGTACTTGAAAAGTCTCCTCTTTGTTTGAAAAGTCAGGATTTTTCAGGACCGGAACATCTTTTGGCTCCAGAGAACCAAATATTTTCTCTATTTTTTTGTGCAGTGCTTTCTGCTCAAAATCGCCTGCAATAATAAGAATCATGTTGTTTGGCACAAAGTAGGTCTGTTTGAACTTGGCGGCATCAGTTCTCGTGATGTTTTCAAATGAAGGTATTTCATCAGGCCACCACCCACCCAGAAGGACGCCTTTCAAAATGTCGTCTGTTCTTTTAATGGGATTCTCAACATTGCTCAACAATTCTATTAGTCTTCTTGCTTGTTCGCTGACAAATTCCTCATTGTACTCGGTTGTAATTATTTTATCTCGTATTGTTTTAAGCAGTTTGGGTAGAAATTTTGGGCGCGCGCTAAAATCAATGGTTTGGTAAGTGCACGTTGTTCCGCCTTTTAATTCACCGATTGCACCTGCAATATTTTTTGCAATCTCAAAATTATTTTGCCGCATTGTGCCGCCGAAAACAGTCAAGTGCTCGACAAGATGGCTCAATCCTGATTTGCCTGCAGGATCATGCGCATAGCCTGCTTTTATGCACAAACTGACATAAGTATTTCTTGAATTATCATGTTCTTGTGAAAGTACAGTCAATCCATTGCTAAGCACGGTGCGCATTAGTTGCGATGGCACTCAACTGTTTAATAACATTGCGCCGCCATACAGTATTCCCTGAGTGAGCAAAGCGAACTCTGGAATACTGACAAGATAGTAAAATTCTTATAGGCTGTTGTATGGGGATACGTTAAGCATGTTTAATCTTAAACCGCGGAGAAAAACGTCCCACAAGGGGGAAAATGGCGTTGTTCTTGTTGTTGGCGGAAGCGAGGATTACACGGGTGCTCCTGCGCTTGTTGGCATGGGGGCGCTTGCAGTATTAAGGGCAGGGGCTGATTTGGTGACTGTTGCGTCTCCTGAAAAAGTTGCGTGGTCAATAAACTGCATCGCTCCTGACCTTATCACGAAAAAAATCAAATGTGCTAATTTCACTCGAAAAAATACAAATGAAATTATGGCTCTTGTGAAAAAAGCAGATGTTGTGGGGATAGGCAATGGAATTTCGTTCACGCAGGGCGCAAAAGAATTCATGCAGGATGTTGTAAAAAAGGTTGTTTGCTTGCGCAAGCCACTGGTTATTGACGCTGCCGCTTTAAGAGTGATTAAACTGCAGGATGTTGAAAATGCTGTTCTTCTTCCTCATGCAAAAGAACTTGAGGCGTTGTTGAATAACAGCAGACTTGAAGAATCAGAAATTAGAAATAATATTGAAACAAATGTGCTGGTGAAAAAAGGGCACCCGCTTACAACAATTTTTTGCAGGAAAAAAACAGCATCTATTAAGTCAGGCAATGCAGGCATGACTCACGGTGGAACTGGCGATGTCCTTGCAGGAATTACTGCCGGGCTGATAGCGCAGGGAAATGACCTGTTCACATCGGCACAAGCAGCGTGCTACGTCAATGGAAAAACTGCAGATGTATTGTACAAAAAAATGGGTTTTGGCTATCTTGCAAGCGACATGGTGCGCACGATTCCTTTTGTGCTGAAGAAATTCCAATGGCAAGTGTGACATACCATAATTTTGTTATTTCACATTTATTCAAAGTTCTCTTCATTTTATTCGGGCAGGTACTACCCGATATAACTTGTTTCTTTTTCTGGCTGCATTTTTTTTGGAAGAGCGCTTGTGCGAAGAATGTCTGCTTCCATTTGCTGAATTTCAGTGTCAAGCGATGAAAGGTCGAGTTTAAGCTTGTATTTTTTGTCAAGCACTTTCAGTATTTCCCGTGCGCCTGGAACGCCAAGATACATTGGGTGCCCGTATGTTTCTGCGAGTATACAGACATCGCGCATGCCTCGTTCGCCTGCGTGCGCAACGCTCAACCCTGTTATGCCTATTATTGGGCCTACTATGCCGTAAATTTTTGAATCACAAGGTGTTTGTTTTGCAAATTGTTCAACATGTTTCTTGTTTGTTCCGGTGACGAATAATTTTGGTTTTTTAGGCACTTTTCTGAGCGCAATACCTCCGATTGAGACCACTTCCGCGCATCCAAGTCCGTGGCAGTATGACAAGAGTGTTTCGCAAAATTCGTGGCAGCTGCGTTCATCAATAGGTTGTGTATCTCCTGATAACAGCAAAAGGTCTCTTGTTCCTTTTACTATGAATAATTCTATGCGCGGCATCTCGACAAGATGCGCTTCGTTTACGAACACTGCGTGTGGAAGCGCATGTGAGTGAAACCGTACAATCTTTTCTGCTTTTTTCGAGTCAATAATGAAGTCAACAACTATTTTTCCAACATTTGCAATTCCAGGAAGCCCAATTATTAGAAGGGGATCGTTAAGTGTTGTTATTTTTTTATTCTCCCGTATTGTCCAGCTCATGTTGTTCCTATAGTATTCCTGCTGTTTTTCTTTCCTGTTCTTTTGCAGTTCTGCGATAAGAAGCGTATTTATCCTGCAAAGTGTATTTCATTGGTATGACCGAAACTGGCGTTCCTCCACAACTGCAGTTTTTTTTCAGAGTGAAGTTTCCGCACGCCCCACACCTTAAAATTTCAGTCATTCTTCCTGCCTCGCAAACTGCGCTGTCATTTTGTTCTTTTCAGCAAATGCGTGAATATGGTCAGTTATTTTTTTCAGCATTTTCTCTGCACTTTTGTAATCTTTTGCAGTGATTTCAACATGATAAGTTCCGGCTCCCTTGTATTTTACAACGGCTCCTTGCTCTTCAACTTTGCCAAGCATTTCTTTCACCAGCCCAATTCCGTTTTCAGAATAAGTGGTCAGCGCGATGTCTCCTTTTATTTTAACCTCAGTCGGCTTAATTCTTGCTTTAACAACATCTGCTATTTCTTTTGCAATTTTCTTGTCGAGCACATCTGAAAGGTCAACTGCTCCTGTTGATACTTTTTCAAATGCGTCAAAAAGCGATGGGAATTTTTGCAAAAGTTTTTCGCTTATTTTCTGGTATAATGCAATGACGCTTTCCCCGCGGGCTTTTGCTATGTTTTCAATTATTTTTTCAGCCAGCTGTTCTTTTTTTACCTGGTTTAACTTTTCGCGTTTTTGCGCTTCATTCACTCGCCGCAGAGAAAGGTCTATGTGTCCTTTTTCACTGTTCACCTGCAAGATCTTGCAAACAACTTTCTTTCCTTCAGTTACAAAGTCGCGAATGTTCCTGATTCGCCCGGGTGAGATTTCCGAAATATGAATCAGCCCTGTTTTTCCATACTCGTCAAGTTGCACAAAAACAGAATGGTATTGGATATTAGTGACAGTACACAAAACAAATTCATCTTCCTGCGGAAAGCCTTCTTTCTTTAATAACATCAGCAAAGAATAAGCTGAGCGGTATATAAACGTTATCTTGTTTATTCAAGAACTTCAAGCACTCGTCCTTTAACTCTGCTCTTGCCGCCAGTCGGTTCTGCAAGAACTTTGCCGCAAACCAAACAATTGACAACAGTGCTTGCTTTGCCGAACATAATTTGTTCATTCTTGCATTTGTGGCAGCGTATTTTGATAAATTTTGATGTGCTTTCTTTAAGTGCTTTCTTCATATGAACTCAACCTTTCTTGCACGCCAGGCAAATCCTGAAGTGTGCGTTTTCTTACAAACATTGCATGTGAGGCGCAGGTCCACTTTCTTGCTTGTTTTCCTGTTAAACATTCTACCTCCTGGAGGTTTTGACAGCTTGCCCATGTTGCCCATTCCCATTCTGCCGCGCAGTTTAGGTCTGAGCTTGTTTCCCCAGCTCATTGGGTGGGCAGTGCCTCTTGTTCGCTTTTTGGCTTCAGCTACTTTGTGCTCAGTGTGCTTTTTGCACGTTGGGCAAAACGTGTGGCGCGCCTTAGGGATTTTCATACACTGGAAAAACCTCCACCTATTTAAAAAGCTTTGGTAAAGAGAACACGCAAAGCGCTAATGTGCTTATTCCACTTCCACTTCTGCAGCGCTTCCCTTGCCTATCAGGATGTCTGCGATAGTTTTGGGCAGGTCTGCTTTGTCATCGCGCATGAACGGTCCATACAGTTCCATTTCTTCACCAACAAGCTGTTGAACATTCTCAAGGAATTTGACGTGCTTTACCGTTTTTGCCGATTTCTTTTTATTCTGCACTTCAACATCTGGTTTTTTCCCTTCTACAACATTATTGAGCACGTTTTGCCTGAATTTAGAAAGCAGTCCCAGCACTGCATCAAAGAATAACTGTTCGCTTGGGAGCATGTTGGTTGTATCAACAATGTCTGAGCCTGTACGCGCCTTGTTTAGCGAGATGTCAATAATTTTACGCTCTCTCCGGTCGTACAATTCTTTAAGTATTCTACGGATGTTGGCAAGCTGGACTGCAATGCTGTCGCGTTCGGCAACAGAAAACATGTCATTCTTGCTCATCACGTCTTCATATGTTTTTTGTTTTTCCTTAAGATAAACAAGCACATCATCAAAAAATTTGTCATCCAGTTTCTGAAGAGTGTCGCGAGATTTTTCCCTACGAAGTATTTCGTAAAGCGTCTCATACGTGATGACGATCTCTTTTTGGTCGTCTGCCATATAACCCCCAGTTCATCTAAGTACTGTCTCGTATATAAATGTTTCATAAAAATCGTGACATGTCAAGAACCACCAGTGATCGCTCGCTACGCTCGCTCAACACCGGTGGCATGTTGTGTTGTTCTTGAGCATGCTCACGATTTTCCAGTATCCCACCAGTATAAAACTGGTGGAAAATCGTGACATTTATAAACAATGGCTTTTTATTGCACTGTATGGGACGAATAAAAACACAATTAATCAAACGGCTTACATTTCAGCTGATGAAAAAACATAAAGATGATTTCAAACAGTCATTTGAGGAAAACAAGAAGATTGTTGAACAGTTTCTTGATTCTGACAATAAGAAAATCAGGAATACTATTGCAGGATATGTGACGCGTTTGGTAAAGACTAAGGAAGTATTTTAATCTGAAAGCTTAGCTAACGCTCAGCTTAAACTGTATGCGATAGTATTATCTTGGCTGCTTTTCTAACGTTTTTAACAATAAAAATTTTGCGTGTGTTTTTTTCTGCAAGTCTTTTTACCAGCTCATAATGCTTTTGATTGTGCGCTCTGTGAACAAGAATTCCTGCTCCGCCTGCATTAATGCCTGTCAGGACGTCAACATCTTTGTCGCCGATAAAATACACTTTGATATCATCAAGTATCATGCTTAAATCGTGAGCTGCCTGTTTTAGCATTCCTGTGCAGGGCTTTCTCATGTCATTTTCCTTCACCCACGGGTTAGTGACGGAGAGTCCATTTTCTATTGCGTATGCCGTGCTGACAAAAGGAGAATAATACCAGCCAGCCACATAAACACCTTTTTCTTTCAAATATGCGTCAATTGACGCGTTAACCTCTTTGACTTTTTCTTCAGATAAAAAACCATGCGCAATGCCTGCCTGATTAGTGGCAACGACAACTTTGACGTCAGGATTTTCCGTCAGCAGCTTAATACCTTCGATCGCATCAGGATAAATGAAAAGTTCATCTTTCCAGTTCTGTTTGGCGCCCAAGTATCCTACATCGCGGTTAATGGTGCCGTCTCTGTCTATGCCTACTAAAATTTTGTCCATTTGCAAACGAATATATAATAAAGCTTAAATATTAAGCGTGTATAAGTTAGTTATGCCAAAAGTACTTGTGGTCGATGATGAAGAAAACATTCGTCTTCTTCTTCGCACTGTTCTTGAATTGGACGACCTTGATGTGTTGACTGCTGAGAATGGGTTAAGAGCGTTGGAGTTGTTGAAAAAGCAAAAAGTGGATATTGTCATTACTGACATCATGATGCCGAAGATGGACGGGTGGGAGCTCATGAAGAAGATTCGTGAGGATTTGAAATCAGATGTTCCTATAATCGCGCTCACTGTACGTTCAGATCCGTTGTCTGAAAAGCTCAGCAGGGAAAAATACAAGGTAAAGGAGTATATTACAAAACCATTTGACAGGAAAGAGCTTGTTAATAAGGTTAGGAAGTATATTGGAAATTGATTATTTATAACTTCGCGCTTTCATTATTTTAAGGATTTCTTTTGGCGTTGTTGCCTGTTCTGGAGACTTGTCATGCCTGTAGCGGACAAAACGCGGAAACCTAAGTGCAAGTCCGCTTCCTGCAGTGTGAAGCTGACTTTTTGTTATTTCCGCGCCTAAGACTTCGATGACTTGCTCGGGTGCCACCCATATATCTGGTGTCATGTTTTTAGCTACAGAAACATTGCTTGGCTGCTGTTTTATCGCCGGGAATTTCTTTGGCAGTTCAGCAAGCTGTTCGTCACTAAATCCTGAGCCAAGTTTGCACAAAGTTTCAAACTTTTCAGTGTCTGGATTGTACACTGCGCACAATAGCGCCCCATAACTTCCGGAACGTTTTCCTCTGCCGGCAAACGCGCCTACAATCACCAAATCAAACGTGTCTGCAAGCTCCTTCTGGTATTCACGTTTCCATTTTATCCACAACCACCCTCTTGTGCCAGGCGTATAGTATGAGTCTGCTGCACAGCTTTTTGCAACAATTCCTTCACACCCGCGCTGCAGTACGTCATCAAAAAAAGATTCTATGTCATCAATGTTTTTGCTGACAGTTCTTCTTGAGAGAAATATTGGGGGGCATTCTTTTGTTATTTTTTCAAGCATTTTCCGCCTTTTCGGATACTGCTGTCGAAGAAATGACGAGCCGTTTGCCAGAAGAATGTCAAAGATGTAAAAATGAACAGGTACTTTTGAGGCGTACTTTTCTATTTCATGTTTTCTCTTTCGCGCCATCAGAATTTGAAATGGCAGCAGGTTTCCTTTATTATCAACAGGAACAACCTCTCCTTCAAGTATGTAAGTTTTTGAGCGTATGTTTTTTTTCAATGCGGCAATTACGTCGGGGAATTGTGCCGTAATGTTTTCAAGCCTTCTGGAGAACAAAGTGATTTTTCCATTTTGCGAATGCGCCTGTACTCGTTCTCCGTCATATTTTTCTTCAGCCGCGATGTCGCCTCTGATTTTTTTTGTGATGTCTGTTATTTTTTCAACTCTCTGCGCAAGCATCATTTGAACAGGTCTGCCGGGCAAGACGTCAATTTTTCCAACTCCTGCCAATCCTGATTTTACAACTGTTTTCGCAATCACACCTATATCCGGGCAGACGTTGTACGCGTGTTCAATGGTTTTTTTTGCTTTTTTGCTGCCAGTGAAGGCAATTGCCATGCTGTCAAGCAAAGTCTTTTCGCCTGCGCCGAGTCTCAACTGTCCAACAACGATTCTTGCAAGATATTTTGCTTCCAGCGGTGAGGC
This sequence comes from Candidatus Aenigmatarchaeota archaeon, assembly GCA_016198725.1. Lineage (GTDB taxonomy): Archaea > Nanobdellota > Nanobdellia > Woesearchaeales > ARS49 > JACQIC01. The sequence goes on from JACQIC010000050.1 coordinate 10,991, forward strand.
GTTGGCAAAAAGTTTTGACAATAAACAGATTTTTTTTTCTTGAGAGCCTGCGCCAGAGACATTTGCAATCTTGTGAAGCGTTTCAAAGACTTCTTTTGCAGAAAGCGTTTTCCTGCCGTGTCTGACATTTTGCTCAGCAACAAGTCCGACATCTCCTTTTTTCATAAATTCTTTTTCAATGACACCCATATGTTTTTTCGCCGCATCAGCAATAGAGCGCAGCACCATCTTCTCAGCCATACCAATGTTCACTTCGGAGTATTTTGATGCTATCCTTCCGAGTGTCATGTAAGAGATTATATTAATTTCATTTTTTGGAATGGTTTTTAGAAATTCAGACAGTATTTTGCGCATCAGATTTCCACTCATTATCTGCTCGAGCTCCAAGTATATTTGCGCCAATTGCGAAAATTTTGTGTGTCTCATGGGATGTAAAACCAGCGTTGATGGTGAAAATTTTTAAGTGTTTTTTTCTTTCTGCCGAGATTTAATTGCGCAGTGTCGTATTGTGTTTTAATACTGGCAGCATAAACAGCCCATTTTTCAAGTTGTTTCTTTGTCAAGCAACTCAGCAAGTAATATTTTCCATTTATTTTTTTTGCAGTCAAAAATGCTGCGTCGCATCCGTTTTTTTTCTCCCAAATGCTTTTGCCATTATCATCAAAAATGTCTGAGAATGAGTCAACAATTACATCCACATTAAACACATATTTTGCAGAGTAGGAGCAGTAAAATTTTCTGGCGAGCTTTATTACTGTGCGTTTGTGTTCTTCATTCATTCTGCGGCTTGCATTGCATTCTACTGAGCAGGGAATGTGGAAGATGAACTGGAGTTTCTTGTCAACAGCATGTACTTTTTTGTAAAACTGATAGTACGAATAATTCTTTTTAATATAATTGACATCATGCTCTTTGGAGTATTGTGTCATACAGCATGCAGGATATCCGTAAATTTTTGCACCTATTTTGTCAGCAGTTTTGTGGTTATTATCGTGCTTCAACTGCCTGTATTTCAAAAACATGTTTTTCGTGCGAGTGTCTGCAAACAAGTCATACCCGTACCATATGCCTGCAGGTTTCCAGACTGCTTTGTTTTTCGTGACGCGGATGATTTCCTCAAATGTTTTCGGTCTTGAAACAATAAATTTCTTTCCGCACTCTTTTAGGTGTTTTTCAAAGTGCGCTTTTTCGTCCATGTTTTCAGAACTTATTTTCATCCGTACAAAACAAGCTTTTTTCTCTCCTGATGCAAAAATAATCAGCTTGATTTTTTCAAAAGCGCCAAAACCCTTTGATGCCTGTACAAAGTGTACAAGCTCTTGTTCTTTCTGCATACGTGACCTCTTTTGCAATAGCATTAGAATTTACAGTATATATAATTTGCCGAAGATTAGGCTTTGCGCGGAAACTCACTCTTTTCTGATTAGGACGTAGACTTTTCTTCCTAAGAATTCTTTTGGTGCGTCTATTTTTGCGCCGGTTCCGTATTTTGTTATGGTTTTTTCGTAGA
>JACQIC010000048.1 GCA_016198725.1 Candidatus Aenigmatarchaeota archaeon
AATGTTGTTTATCAGAGCAGCGCTCTAGCCAGGCTGAGCTACGGGCCCAAATTCTCGAGTTTGCTTTGCTCACGCGAGAATTTGTAGAATAAGAATGATGCGGTTTTTAAAGCTTTAGTCCAACTCAATATTTCTTGGTCCGTCCCACTGTTCATAACGGCTTGCATTTTTTGGATGTCTTGGTGGTGTTTCGTTGGCAAGCTTGTACAGCTCTTCCTCAAAAGATTTTTGTCCACATTCGTATAATTTCAAAATCTTAAGAATTTTGTTCCTGTTTTCTTCATCGGCTGATTTAAGTTTGCTTGAAATTTTTTTTAACTCTCCGTGTAAATTAGAATTCTTATTGCACAATTCATCCATTCTCCTTTGCAATTCTAGTTCACTTGAAATTTGCGGCTGTTTGGGCTCGTCTATTTTGTAATTTTTCATTTTTTCTTCTTCAAGTGAATAATGAAAATTTTCAAATGCTATGCGCAAGTCTGCGGGATTTGTGTATTGTCCTGTTGACAAATAGTTGTCTTTTCTTAAAAGATATTTTGGTTTGTCTGGCAGTTGTGCAATATCTTCAAATACCTGCTTGTATTTTGAATCATTGAACTCCAGCAGAATATAATAAATTGATAGGGCAAGTGTTTTGTTGAACTTATTTCTTTGCTGCAGTACATCAAAGAAGTCATAAATTTGTTGTGCAAATGGGTGTTTAAGAATTTCTTCTCTTTTCTCTTTCAGTCTTAGCTCGTGTATTTGTGCATCGCGTCTTTTGATTGCAAAATAGTCCTGCCATCCGTCACCTGGTCGGGGAATATCATTCCACCCATCTTTGAGAACGAAACCAAAAAAAAGGCCACATACTACAGATGCAATGCTACCAAGCATAACTCCCACAATATAGCCTGTAGGCATACAAATGTGCTGAATTTTATCGTTTGCAATCTCGACTAGTGAGATTGTTTTTGGCAAATCACCTTGATTGAGTGCAGCACAACTTTCGTTAACAAGCGTTTCTATTGTTTGAATTTCTTCACAAGGATGTTGTTTGGCTTCTTCTTCAATAATGGCAAGGACAGGCTTCATACTGTCTTGTGATTGCAAATTCATATTGTTATCTTCTGCAGTGCTGAGCAATTCATTCAACCCATTCAAGTATGTGCGTACTGCACCAAGTCTTCTGTGAGGCAAAGTTAATAGCCCATAAGCGCTATAAGATGTTAGCGTTACAACTCCTGCCGTGACTGCACAATACATTTTGCCGCGATTATCTTCCCAAAATATTCTTTTTAGGTTTTTCAGCAGATTTGTTGTTCTGTCTTTTAGAGTTATTTTTACTGGTTTCAGCAGCAAATTTTCCAAACGTTTTTGCCTTCTTTTCAAACTCATGCAAATCATTAAAAGCCATCTTTTTATAAACCTTGCATTATTGTTTCGCAGAATGCGCACTGAAAAATGCAGCCATCACAAAGAACCATTGATTAGCGTGATTCTTGATACTTTGCAGAAAAACAAGCAGGCTTTGGTGTTTGTGAACGCGAAGCGTTCTGCTGAAAAATCAGCAGAGGACATTGCGAAAAAGCTTGACACTAAAACGCTTGCTTTGACTCATTTGTCAGAAAAAATTCTCAGCGTGCTTGGCAGTCCGACGCACCAGTGTGAACGGCTGGCAAACTGTATAAAAAAAGGCGTTGCATTTCACCATGCTGGTTTGCATGCGAGACAAAAAGAAATGATTGAAGATGCGTTCAGGAATGGGACTGTCAGGTTTATTTGCTGCACGCCAACTTTAGCAGCTGGCTTAGACCTTCCGGCTTTTCGCGCAATCATTCGCGACGTTAAAAGGTATGGAGAGCGCGGGCTTACAGATATTCCTGTGCTTGAATACCTGCAAATGGCAGGACGGGCAGGCAGGCCGAGGTTTGATTCTTATGGCGAAGCGATAATCATAACAGCAAACCCTGTTGACAAAGAACGTGTTTGGGACAAATACGTGCACGGCAGTCCTGAGGAAATTTATTCAAAACTTGCAGTTGAACCGGTGCTGAGAATGCACGTTCTTTCATTGATAGCTGCAAGAGTGGTTAATGACCTGAGAGAACTTTATTCTTTTTTTGAAAAAACATTCTGGGCGCACCAATACAAGGACATGTTCAAACTTGAACAGACAGTTCAAAAGGTTGTTTCCCTGCTTGAAAAATGGGAGTTTATTTTACTGGAGGAAAAAGGCATAAGGGCAACAATGCTTGGCTCAAGAGTTGCACAACTCTACATTGATCCGTTAACCGCACACAACATCATGCAGGGGTTGAGGAAAGCATCAAACAGCAGGATTCATTCAATAAGCTGGCTTTTCCTGGCAAGCCGTGCGCTGGAGATGAGGCCGTGGTTGAGAATGAAAACAAAAGAATTTGAAACATTGCAGGAAGAACTTGCAAACCACAGCACATACCTGCTCGAACAGGAGCCTGACATGTTTGAGCCGGACTATGAAGAATACATGAACAGTTTTAAAACATCACTGATGCTTCACGACTGGATTGAAGAAAAAAATGAGGAATTTCTGCTTGAACATTACGACTGCAGGCCCGGAGAAACAAGAACAAAAATAGAAACAGCAGATTGGCTTTTGTACGCGGCGCAAGAAATGAGCAAGCTAATGCAGTTTATGCCGTTAATTAAAGAAATATCAAAAGTCAGATTCCGCTTGAAATACGGGGCAAAAGAAGAACTGCTGCCATTACTCCGATTGAAAGAAGTGGGAAGAGTGAGGGCAAGAAAATTGTATGCCTCGGGCATAAAAACTCTTGAAGACGTGAGAACTGCTGAGACATCAACACTTGCAAAGATTATCGGGGTACAAATAGCAAATAAAATAAAACAACAAGTTGGGCAGGAAACAATTTCTGATTTCAATGAACAGGAAAATTTTAAGTTGCCGGAAAGACAGACGACACTGGAATGATATACTTATTTTTCTGGCAGGCTTCTGATGTGTATCATTCCCGGAAACCATTTCAACAGCCAATCAATGTAAATGTCGTGTGGAATTGTGACTGCATTCTTATTACTTCTGAGAAAATCTGAGAAAATCGGGTTATAAAAAGCAAGTAATTCTTTTGTTTCCTCAAAATGTTTTTTGCTGATAAACACGCTGTCTTCTGTGAGAATGCAAGGCAAATCAAGAAGTATGATTGCTTCGTTCTCTCCATCGGCATGGCTGCAGCAATCAGGAGCAAGCAGAGGAATGTTTGTACTGCTCATAGCCAAGAACATAAGAAGAGCGCATGCCAAATTGAAAAATGATTTTCATCTGCAAAAGTGGAATAATCCTTGACTGAACAAGAAAATTCTCAAACTCATTTCTTGATTTGTGATTAAAGAGCGGCAGTTGAATAAATTTGTTGAAAGAAATATTTTTACTGAAATGCTTGTTCAATATGGAGAGTAGTTTTTGCAAGTATTCTTCCATGCATCAATAAAACACAAGCAAGCTTTTAAAGCAAACGCATTTAATACCAATTACGGCCCTGTAGGCTAACTTGGATAGACTGCGCGGTTGCGGTCCGTGCGATCGGGGTTCAAATCCCCGCAGGGCCGTTTGTATTCACACTTCGAAAAGTGCACTTTCAGTTGACGGCGCGGGTCACACATAGATTTATAAATCTCAATTGAATTAAGTACCGCTATGACTGAACTTATCCTTACTTGCATAATTAAAAAAGAAAAAGTTGGAGGTTATTCTTCACTATGCCCAGAACTTGATGTTGCAAGCCGCGGCAATACTATTGAAGAAGCCAAAAAAAATCTTGAAGAAGCGGTTGAAGGACATTTGAAAACTGCAGAACAAGAAGGTATGCTTAATGATATTCTTCAAATGTTAGGAATAACAAAAAAAGATATGATAAAAACAGAACATATCAGCATTCCTTCATTTTCATCATCACTCACAATTCCTTTGCCAGTCTGATGCCAAAACTTCCAATCCTTACAGGTAGAGAAATAATCAGAATTTTAGAACAGTTAGGTTTTGAGAAAAGAAACCAAACTGGCTCGCATGTTCACCTTGTTGGCGCAGATAAAGAAGGACTGAAAAGATTGGTAACTATACCATATCATGGAAACAAAGAGATTCCAATTGGAACATTGCTAAGCATCATTCGCCAGTCGGGTTTTCGACGTGATGAGTTTTTTAAATATGGCAAATAACTCTATTCAAATAAGTCAATAATTTCTCAATTCTTTTTCCAGTTTCTCTTCAGCTGTCTGTTTTTCATCCGCTTCAAAATGCACTGTTTTCATTCCTGCAGTTCGAGCCGCAAGTATGTTCTCGATTTTGTCATCAATGAAAAGGCATTTGTGTGGCGCATGAACTCTGTTAACTGCCTGCAATGTGTGTGTATAGATAAGATGGTCTGGTTTTGCAAGCCCGATGTCTGCAGAGATTAAGATTGGATTGCAATAGTCTCTCAGGTGTAATGTGTCAACAACTATGTTTGCCCACTCACTGGAATGATTACTCAAAATAGCCATTTGATAATTTTTTTCTTTCAATGGCTGAAGAAATCTGTATGCTTTACCTTTTTGGCTGTTGCTGAAGAACTCGCGCATAAGTTTTGCAATGCCTTCCTCGTAGCCTTCTAATGAAGTGTCTGCAAATATTCGCTTCCAATAATCATTTTCACTGCATTTTCCAATCTTGTAATTCTGCCATGCCGCATGTTCTTTTTCCGCATAAGCATCTCCCAATGCAATAATAAACTGCCTGTGCCCTCCGTTTGCAAGCACATTGCCTAAATCGAAAATTATGGTATCGATATTCTTTGGGAGTCTTTTCTTGTCAGAATGTTCTGGCACAAACAGTTCTTCACCATTTGGAGTTATAAGATAAGCATCGTAAACAAGACGTGATGCTGAACGCATTTCTATGTCATCCAAGCATGCTGCAGCAGACGCTGTTGCCTGCTCATCTGTTGAAGCAAGTATTTTTCTTTTATGCCAATTATCACGCTCGCTTACAAACTCTCCCTTGAATACGCTTCTTTTGTCATAATATAAGTTGTATTCCTGCTGTTCTGTTTTTTGTTCTTTCATTTTTCCACCTCAACAGAAATACAAAGGTCGAAAAGAAATATACTTTTTGTCAAAGGAATATATTCAGGAATATTTATATACTTCAGTATTATCCCATACAGCACAGAGAAGTTACTCAAAAAAAGAAAACCTCGAGTTCGCTAACGCTCACACGAGGTTTTCAAATGCTACGGGGCAAGTGCTACTGGGGTATTGCTACAAAGGTAAGCTACAGAGGGTTTGGCTTCGAAGGTTAAATTTTCGCGTATGAGCGAGGCGAAGCCGAGCAAATACAGAAAATTATGGAAAGAAGAAAGGTTATCCGTCAGGGGAAAGGCACGCTTACCATGAGTTTGCCAATGAAATGGGTGAAGCAGCTTAATCTTTCATCAGGAGATGAGCTTGAAATTGAACAAAGAGGATTTCAGCTGATTATTGGTCCTGGGAAAAAGCAAGTGCGCAAAAAAACAGAAATTGATTTGCGGGGATACAGTAAAGGTCTTGTATTTGTCATTATGAATAACTTGTATATCAGAGGAGATGAAGAGATAAAATTTTATTTTGACAGGCCGGAAACTTACACTGCAATTGCAGATGGCGTAAAGCACTTGCTTGGATTTGAGATTGTTGAGCAGACAGAAAACAGTTGTGTGCTGAAAGAATTGGCTGCAGGAGAAAGCGAGGATTTTGAAGCAATCCTGCGAAGAATCTTTCTCATTTTGTTGGGCATGGCAGAAGATGGCATCGAGGCTTTAAAGACTGGTAAAAAGGATGTTATAAGCATGATTCAAAACAGAGACCAGAGTATTAACACTCTTGTCAGTTATTGCCTTCGTATGCTGAACAGGCGTGGTGGAAGTGACATTCAGAAAGCAATGCATCTTTACACTCTCCTAAACTTTCTTGAACAGTTGGGTGATGAATACTCGCGCTTGTACAGGGATGTGAGTAAAGTAAAACAAACAACAATTTCGCTGATGCAAAAAACTGCTGCTCTTCTCAGGAATTTTTACGAACTTTTTTACAAGTTTGACAAGGCAAAAGCAAGTTCAATAAAAGATGCAAGAGACAAAATCAGGGAAGAGCTGAACAAAAACCTTCCAAATATTCAAAGCAGAAATGACTTGATAGCACTTCACCACCTGCGAAGCATAAGCGATTTAATTATAGACATTGAAAAATTCAATATTGCAATGCAACTTTAGCGTGGAACAATTCTCGTTACTGTAGTTTCTCTTGAATTTGCCCTGAACGCAGTGCCGCAGGCACGGAGTTCGGGCAAATTCTCGTCATCTGAAAAATCACCAGTTTGCATAAAGAAAATGAATCAGGAATAACAGAACCATGGCGCTCCAAGTGGTTCTTTTCCTCGGATTACTTCTGCTGCAGGGGAGTACCTGAACCATGATTTTATTGTGTCAAAGAGCCATCTTTGTGTTGGGGGCCTTTTTGTTCTTTCGGAGGGTTTTTGTGTCCAGCAGCATTTTTCTTTGTAGCATCTTCCTGCTGTTGGTTTTTCTGCAGTTGTTGTGCCAAAGCGTTTTATTGTCGTGTAATAATCGTAGCAGTGGAGGTTTTTTGTATCAGTGTTGTAATTTACGTATTTTGATTTTCCCTGTACTTGTGATTCTGAAAAGATTTTTCCTCCTGCGCAGCTCTCCACTTGTTCTGCATATTCCACGTATCCTTTTGGGGTTTCCATTGGCGTTAAAGTTATCACGACTCCTATGACTGCAAACAATGCAACAAATGAAAATATGAGTCTGTGCGCCATATTCACCTCTTTTCTGCGCTTATGTTGTTTTATTTTATATATTTTTTGTTCTTCCGCGCTGTTGGGTGAACAGTTTTTGTATTTCTGCCAGCGTACTCGCGTCTTCTGGTCTTCTGTCTGGTCTTAAGCGTACAAATCGCGGGAATCTTAGTGCGTATCCTGCGGCAGTGGAAGGGCTTTGCTGTATTTCTTCGTAGTGTACTTCTATCACGATTGCTGGTTTGATTTGCACTTCTCTTCCTTCTTGTGGTTTAATGTGTGGTTTTAGCAGTTCAGTCATTTCTGCGAATGCAGTTCCTTCTTCTGCTTTTTCTTTGAAGCCTGTGCCGACTCTTCCGATTGCAGGGTATTCGTCTTTGTTTTTGCAAGCGATAACAAAGCTTGAGAGCCACTTGCTTCGTTTTCCTTCACCCCATTCTGCTCCAACAATAACAACGTCAAGTGCGTCCATGACAGATTTTACTTTAACGCCGTACCCGACTCTGCTTCCTGGCTGGTATGGGCTTGATAGGTTTTTCATCATGACTCCTTCATTTCCGTTTAGAAGCGACTTGTTGTAAAACTCTGCTGCTTCTTTTTCATCTGAAGTAATGATTTTTTGCGCAAGATAGAATGTTTTGCTTTGCGCGCAAATGCCTGCCAGCAGTTCTGTTCTGTCGTGGTAGTGCAGGACTGTGCAGTCTCTGCCGTCAAGGTACAGGAGGTCAAAAAGTATTATGTGGACAGGGTATTTTGCGGCTGTGCTTTCTATGTCGTGTTTGCGCTGTATGCGCATGCTGATGTTTTGGAATGGCAGGTATTTTCCACTTGAAATGTCGTATCCGACGATTTCTGCTTCGAGAATTGCGTTTGTTGCGTTGATTGCCAGTTTTGCTTCTTTTGAAATGTCTGGAAACTGGCTGGTGACATTCTCCAGACGTCTGGTGAAAAGCAGTATTTTTTCTTTTATTTTGTGGATTTGCAGGCGGAACCCGTCATACTTGTACTCTATGGATGCTGGCTGTCCGACGGTGGCGAATGCGTCTGCAATATTTTGGGCTTTCTGATACAGCATGACATTTAGCGGGAGTCCTGGTGTTATGGTGATTTTTTTTAATGCTTCCTCTCCTTTGCGCGCTTTTTCAAGCACGAGTGAGAAATCTGTTGTTTTGTCGTATGCTGACTGGACGAGGTTTGTGTATTCGTTGTATTTTTTTCGTTGTTCTTCATCAAGTTTCACGTCATTTTCTGCCTGATTATACACAAGTCCTATTTGTTGTGAAAAGCACGCCCAGACTATTGAGTCTCGAAGTGTGCCATCTCCCAGTCCAATGCGCAGGTCGCCAAGTGCTGTGCGCGCAATGTATTTTGCTTGACTGCTTGTCGCGTTGGTGAGAAGTTCTGCTACAAGGGCTGTTTTCTTGTCAACTGTTCCTTCGCCTGTGAAAGAAACAAGTTGCTGCATGTTTGTAAAGACTTTTGAGAGTGTGAGCTCATTTGAGAATAGTGTTGCTTGTGTTTTTTTTTGCACGCAATTTGCTGAAACATCTCCTATATCGCCCAGTTCTTTCCATTTTTGTTCGATAAATTCAGGTGATTTTCCTGTTGCAATGTTGATGGCGTGGATAACAAGTTTGTCTGCGATGCCAAGTCGTCTTTCATCCCAGATTGGAAAAACAATTCCCTGCAGTAGCAGTATTACTTGTTCAACGTCATTGTCTTGTAGGTTTTTCAGAAATGCGGAAAGTATGCTTGTTTTTTCCAGCCGTTTGCTGGTTGCGTTTAGTTTTTCATAGATGTCAACAAGTGTTTGGTAAAGCATAGGCTCGGCAGTAGAAAGTAATTTATATGTGTATTGATTTCAGGTTGTATTGTAAAAATTGTAAAAAAGGTTGTAAAAAAGGTGTTTGAATGAAAAAGTTGATTGGCTTGCAATTAATTGTTCTTATCGTTTCAGTGAGTATTATTGTTGGATTGGTGAACTATTATTACGGCGAGCCAAGCACGACAGGTGCATTGTCTTTTAGTAAGCTTTTGAAAAGACCGCGGCCGCTTCCAAAGATTCAACTGCCTGCTCCTGTCGCGCCGTCAATACCGCCATTGGTGCCTGTTGCACAGCTTGAGGAAGTAAATTCTGTTCCACAGGCAGCAAGTGCAACGCCTTTGCCTGCAGACAGCTCAACGCTTGTTATGGTTTTGCCTGATGGAGTTGGTGCGCCTTGAACAACCAGCAGCAAAGCGTGTGGAGAGCGCATGTCTTGTTTTTTGTTTTATTATCATATATAGTTAGTGTTGCGGTTTTGTCTGGCGCGCAGTCTGTTGATGATTCGATTGCCTGTTCTGATTCTGATGGAGGAAAGTCTTTTGCGCAAAAGGGAACAACCACTGGAGTGCGTGCGTGGTGGGATGTAAACACTGCAAATGTCAAACAGGAAGTTGATGCCTGCACAACAGTGTGCCAGGGAAGTGTCGGAAGTGGGATATCCTCTGAAGGGCAGTGCTTGATTGAGTATTATTGCAGCAGTCATCCGCAGACAGGTGGTGCGCCTGTTTTTGCAGCATTTGAAGTGAAACAGTGTGAAAATGGGTGCAGGGATGGTGCATGTCTTTCAGCGCCGCCAGCTCCTGTGCCGGTATCTGTTGATGTTGCAATGAAATTCAGCCAGATAGTGACGCCGGTTGACGGGGTTGTTGTTAACACGATGCAGATTCCTGCAAACAAGCCTTTTGAAGTTTATGCGTTTGTTATGAGCAGTCAGAAACTTCCGCCTGAAGTGTCTTTGACTTATGTTAATGTTGCATTTTCAAAGCCGGGCATGAGTGTGGGTTCTGGTGAGAAAGATGTTGGCAATTTTGGCGTAAAATATTATCATGCTGTAAAATTTCAGGGACTTGCTGCAGGAGATTATACACTGATATTAAGTGTAAGGACTGTGTGCAAAGGTGCTGGCGGAATGGTGGAATGTCCTGAGTCAAACCCAAGTGATAATGAAATAAAAATACCTGTCAGAGTGGTTGAGCCTAATGTTCCTGTTGTTGATCTTGGCTTAAAATTGGTTGAACAGAAAGTTATACTGCTAAAACGCACAAATGAGCGTGTTCAATCATCTCAAATTCCTGAAAATGAACCTTTTTTTGTAACTGTACAAGTTGAAAATACAGGAGAAGTTGACACTCCTGCAGAGGTCAATGGACAACTTGTGAGCGGAGGAAATGTACAATTTCTTGGTGGAGAGCTTATAGGCATACTAAAAAAAGGAGCAGTAGGAACTGCAAACATAGGTATTGACGGTCTTAAACAAGGGAGTTATGTGGTTTACGCAAATATTAATAATAAAGATGACAAAATTACAGGAAATAATCAAGTGCGTATAGACTTGACTGTATTGCCTTCACAGCCTGTTCAACAGCCGCCGATTCCTGTTGCAAAACAATGGAAAGATAATGAAGTTATCACGTTCACGGCTGATGAACTGTTATTCACGCAAACAAATCTTCCTTTGAAGCAGACGGAAATTCCAATTAACACGCCGCTTAAGGCGCGCTTTTTTGTAACAAACACGGGATCTGAATACCGAATATTAAACCTGAAAGCATTTGTTGATGATAAACAGGTGGCAGAAGCAGCTACAGGAGGTAAGGTGGCGCCTGAAAAGTTTGCGACAGTATGGGTTGACCTTCCAGCTTTGCAGGAAGGACAGCACACGCTAAAAGTGCAGCACGAGGAATGGGCAATCTCAATGCAGGTGATGGCAGTTGCTCCGAAACCTGCAGGAGTGTATGATGCTGCTGTTGAAGTTGATCCGAAAAAGTTTGTTTTATACAATAATCAGTTTGTGACAGAGCTTACACCAGAACAGGCGCGAGGTGGATTTTTAATCAAATTCACAATTAGAAACAAGGGAACTGTTCTTGCACAGCCTTTGTTCACTATTTCAAATGGCGGAACAAAAGGAATTCCTGAGTCTGTTGGACAATTACTTGGCCAGAATGGCAGAAAAGAAATTATAAAGCCATTCAGATTGTACCTGCCTGACAACAAGATAACAATTGAGGCAATACCAACACAAAGTGAAGGAACTGATTCTGACACCAGCAACAATGTTGTTACGACTGAGGTTAAAATATTTCAGCAAGAAGCAGTTCAAAATCTTTCAAAACCACGGCCAGACGGTATTGTGGAATGGGATATTCGTGCAACTCCTGATGGAGATAAAGTATTTTTGCAATATACGCCAGTGTATGCGCATGAATTACAGGCAAACAAGCATACATTTGTACGCGTGAGAGCTCGCAATGTGGATAAAGAGGAAATAAATGCAGTTGTTACGGCAGAAATAGATGGCAGGGAAGTTGCCAGCAAGTCAATAAAAATAGATGGAACACACGAAACTTTTGTCAGTCTTGATATTAATGTATTGCAGGGAGGAGAAAAATCTTTAACTATAAAGCTTGTTGTTGACGATGACCGTAATATAAATAACAACTTACTCACAACTCCATTAAAAGTATCAGGTCAAGCACAACAAGTAGCGGCAGACATTGATTTACGTCTGGATGGTGCCTTGATAAGTCAGGGGACAGTGTTGAAGAAAAACACTGACACGACATTAAAAGTTGCGGCAGACACTTCCATTATTGTTGAACCTTTAATAAAATCAAACGTGAAAGATATTCCAACATTCACAGTATTACAAATGTATATTGATGGGTATAAATACAAATCTGGCGGTGTTGACGTACGGCTTGAGATAGACAAACTACAACCAGGACCGCACAAAGTAAAACTCGTAATTGACAGCGAAAACCTTGTCAAAGAAACAGACGAGAACAACAATGCTTACGAGTTTATTGTTGAAGCAGTTCAAAATTTAATAGAACCTTCAGTTCAGCAACCAGTAGCACAAGCGCCACCAGTACCATTAGCACCGCAACCGCCCACTCCTGTTGCACAGTCGCCGCCTGCACTTATTCCTGTTGCGCAAACACCTCCACCAAAACAGTTGGATTTGGGGATAGCGCCTAATTCTTTTGCAATGTTTGATGATGCTTCAGCCAAAATTTCAGGAGTGAACAATCTTGAAGTTCAGATTTATTTCACAGGTGATGCCGCAAGCAAGGTGCCAGTTGTAATAACATTTGGCAGGCAAAAAACAGTATTGTTGCGCGAACCAGGACAAAGTTATATGGGATTAAAGATTCCAATTAAAGACAGGAAACAATTCCCAACACAAGTTCATGTAATGGCATCAGCACCTGAGCCAGACACAAGCAACAACGCAGTAATATTGCCTGTTGTAGTTAAAAAAGATAGAAAACTGTTCTTGCTGTCTGCAGCCAAACAACAACCGCCTGTACAACCAACTACTCCTCCTTCACCAGCGCCTAAACCACCAACACTGCCTGCAGCACCTTCTTTACCACAGCCGACTGCGCCACAGCCAACTCCCATAGTCCAGCCGCCGCAGCCAGTACAATTGCCTTGTCCTGCAGTTGATTCAAGAGGATGGGAATGCTTCAGCAGAACAAGGTATGTTTCATGTTCAGAAGGGTATGAAGTTGCAGTGCCGCTTGCGTCAACCAGTTGCGCATTCTGTTGTATGCCTGTAATAAAACCAACATGCAAAATAGACGTGAGCAATTGTCCTGCTTCAATAACACGCTTCTTTACCACGACATTTATCACTGGCGTGCCTTCAAAAGATGGAAGCATGTGCATGATAGACAACAATCTTATATCTAACGCGTGGAACCGCAACTGGGGGCTTTATTATTGGAAGTTTAATGCGCCGTGCGGTCAAGTTGTTCAAAGACAATAAGATTTTTGGAGCAATAATTTATGCAAACTCAAGAGTGCATTAAAACACGCCGTTCGATAAGAAAGTTTTTGCCTGTTCCTGTTGAGTTTGAAAAGCTTGGGCGTATTTTGGATGCGGGCAGACTTGCTCCGTCTGCAGGTAATGTGCAAAACTGGAAATTTATCGTCGTTACTGATGATGCAAAGAAGCGGGCAGTTGTTGACGCGTGTGTTGAACAGTTTTGGATTGAAACTGCCCCTGTGCTTGTTGTGGTGTGCGGAGATCCTGTTAAGGTAGAACGATTGTATGGCGACAAGGGTGCATTTTATACTATTCAAAATTGTGCTGCTGCGATTGAAAACATGTTGTTGACAGCACATGATATGTCTATTGGCTCGTGCTGGGTTGGCGCGTTTGACGACGTGAAATTGCGTGCTGCTCTTGCAATTCCAGATAATGTTGTGCCTCAAGCAGTTCTTCCTATAGGGTATGCTGAAGAGAAGCCGATTGAGCCGTCTCATTTGACGATAGAAAATGTGGTGTATTTGGAACGTTATGGTAATCGTGTTCGTGATATTGCTTCGTTTATGGACGAGTATTCTGTGCACGTGCAGAAGGCTGTTGCAAAGTTAAAGGGTTTTGTTGCAAGAGCAATTGAAAGAATTAAAAAATAAAAATCCCAACCACCCCAATGGGTTGGGTATTATAGACTATAGTTGGGATTTTTAATGTTGCGAATACCATTTGACAAACTCATCGATGCTTGCCTATTCGTCGCAAGCAACTGGGTATTCGCAACAAATAATTAACACAAGAAGATTTAGTTTAGAATTTTTCGCTTGCAGGTTTTAAATGTAAATTTGTCGTCTGAAATTTACTGCAACTCCACAAGAAACGGAGCATAACACTTATAAAATATATTTTCTAATCTAAAAATCTTTAAATACTTGTTATCATAATAAAAATAGAAATTTGACCCAAAGTTTTGGCGAACTAAGGGTTGAAAGTGTGAGTTTAACCGTTTTGGCTTTTCTAGTTAAACCTGTCGTAAATCTGTCGTGTTGCTTTGACACAGTTGTTGGCGCAATCGTATCAAACACGTTCTAAAAAGCTTAAAGTATAGCTACCTAATAAACTTTTCCATACTGAAAAGTCTATGTGGCAAAACAACTGTTTGAAAACAATGGGGGCGAAATGCTCAACAAAAAGGGGGGGAAAAAATGGAATTTATTGTAGAACAAGCAAACAAAAGTAGTGAAAAACACGCTGAGAAAACATTTGATGGACTGCAGGTTGGTCAGGCAAACATCAAGGTTATAGGCAGTGGCGGTGCAGGCAACAACATGGTCAGTTGGCTGTACAAGAGAGGAATTAAAGGCGCAGAAGTAATAGCCTGCAACACTGACCAACAGCATCTCAAAATAACTGAAGCTGACAAGAAATTCATGATTGGCAAGGATTTGACGCGCGGTCTTGGCTGTGGTGGATTCCCGCAAAAAGGAGCAGAAGCTGCTCAAGAAAGCATCAACGACCTTAAGAACGTGCTCAAAGGATCAGATATGGTGTTTGTGTGCGCAGGCATGGGTGGAGGCACAGGAACAGGCTCAGCGCCAGTAATTGCCCAGCTTGCAAAAGACATGGGCGCAATTGTAATCGGCACAGTCACAATGCCATTTAATATCGAACGTGCAAGAATAGAACGCGCAGAATTTGGTCTTGAACAGTTGCGAAAAGGTGCAGATACCGTAATCGTGATTGACAACAACCGGCTTGTTCAAATTGCAGGCAACCTGCCGATACAGCAGGCATTTGCTGTTGCAAACGAACTTGTCGCCACAATGATAAAAGGAATTGTTGAGACAATCGCAATGCCAAGTTTGGTTAATCTTGACTTTGCAGACGTCAAAGCAATAATGACCAATGGAGGAGTTGCAGCAATTGGCGTGGGCTCATCAGACACTGCAAACAGAGTTGATGAAGCAGTCAAAGGCGCACTTCAAAACCCATTGCTTGACATAAACTATGAAGGCGCTTCTGGCGCGCTGTTGCACGTCTGGGGCGGTCCTGACATGACTCTGGAAGAAATTAACCGCGTAGGTGAACTGGTGACAGAAGGTCTTTCAGATGATGCAAACGTCATCTGGGGCGCGCGAGTCAGTGAGGACATGAAAGGAAAGCTGATGGTGATGACGATAATTACAGGTGTTAATTCACCGTGGATCGTCGGCAAGCACACGTACAAGACAGCTCAGCCAGCACAGGTTATGCGGCAGCTTAATGACGAGCTCGGCATTGAAATAATTCATTAATGATAAAAGAGGTGTTCTTCGCCTTCATAGCACCACCCCCAACCACACACTATGAAGGCACAATTTCAAGAAGCCCCTCAAGAAGGGGGGTTTTCTTTTAATTTTTCGAGTTCAGACGTCAGCGTCTTCACTCAGAAAAATTTATCAGTTCCAACCGGATGAAGAATCACATTAAAACTTTCAGGCAACATTTCTTCTAAATCGTGTATTAATCTTTGTACCAAATCAAACTTGTTATGTGAAACATCATTTCTCGACAAATAATTATTAACATTAAATCTCAACATTACTTGATCGCGTATATCTCTTGATGTCTCCTTCATTTCTTCTAACTTAACAATTCTATGTGGGTAAGTAAATTCAGTTGTGCCAAGTGCGTGAACAATAAATGACCTGGTTGGCACTTGGCGTTTACTTATTTTTAAAAATTCTGCGACCACACCATAATCAGCTCTGCGGGGGGTTGCAGTTAGAAACTTAGTAATATCATCTCTGAATTGAGGATATGACATGCTATCTCTTGGTGGAGCAATGAATGACTCCAATGCTCCAGGATGAACATGAAACAAGAATGGAGTCGAACTTAATTCAGAAATATCATACGCTAAAAAATTGTGTCTTACCCTATCAGCTGTGCGTGATAAGACTTGTCCCATGCTGGGAAGTTCAAGTTCGCCGCCTAATGAATACCAAATTTGCTTTTCAGGATCAAATATCCACATACCCTCTCCAACTTCTTCCCATTTGAACTCACAGGCAACTGCAAGTTTTTCCAGATCGCGAACTCCTTGGCTTAATGTTCTTTTATTTTTATAGGGTTGAGCAAAATGTTCAAGCGCCCCAGAAGTTTCTGTAAAATATCTATTTTCAGAAACTAATGCTATTGGTTTTTCTCCATCAGAATTCAATTCTGAACTCACTGCTTCCAATAGTGAAGTGTCTTTATTCCCATTTCTTGCCTTTGTTACAAACATGGCGAGCAATTCATTAGGCGTTATTCCCTGTGACGGGCATCCGAAAGTCATCAATGCTTTAAACCCAGTATAATCACTCATATTAAACCAAGGCCTTTCTCCACCTAAATACTCGAAAGCTTCAACAACTAAATCAGGATTAACTTTTGCTGGAAGCATGGATTTAATTGCACCACAAAAGTAAGGAAAGGGATAACCGCTTGCTGAGCCTTCTGCTTCAGGTATTCTCATTACAGTTTTACAAGCTTGATCAACAGATAGCCCTAACCTCATCAATATTGAGAATGCATAGAAACATCCATCAATTACTCCACTTTTAGCTCCTAATTTAATCATCTTCTTGACAAATTTATAAGAATCTGGAATACTCACCCCTGCCGCAGCAGCCCGTCTATATACTCGTGTCATAAGACTAATAGTAATATCCTCTTGATGGAAGTCATAGGGTTCAGAATGAAGTATATGCAAAAGTAATCCATTGGCTTGTTTGTATGCTAATCCTGCTGATTCTGCTGCTTCCATGTACGCAGGTAATTGTTTTAATGAATTTCTTAAACCCCAATGTTCTACTTTTTGATCAGTTTCCATCATTGTTACTGGACCATCAAATTTTTTCAGGGCGCATAAAAGTTTCGTTAAATCACCATCTTTCATATATTGGCTGCTCGTAGCAATTAAATCTGTTAATTCAGAGTCTGGAACAGGAGAAATATCATTCACTCCGAACAGTTGTATGGCATACATTCTTGGATTATCAGGCTTATCCCTTCGCACATATGAAAATAATTTATTGCTCACGTACTTAAGAAGCTATGCTGATTTATAAACCTTGTAAGTACTGCTTGTAGCAATTGATTAATGTGAACCTGAAAGAATTACTTAGTAACTAACCACGCCCTGCTCCAAATACGATATACTTGGTGATATTTGTTCTCCAACATAAATCCAAAACTAAGTTCTTCTCTTGCGTAATACCCGTCTCCGCCCATTTTTCCTTCAATTCTTGGATCTCCAAAGCAAGTTCCGAATCTTCCTTTTTCTGCTTCCATGAACTCCCAAAGTGCTTCTCCAATTGTTAATTCTTGTTTTTTGAACGCATCATATTCTCTATCTTCAATAGCGCTAAACATAAATCTAAGTCCAAATTTTGATATTAATCTCATCTGTTTGAAATATCTGTCTTCAACTGGATTTGAAGATTCTTGAACAAAAGCAGCATAATCTTTATCATCTGCCCTAACGTTCATCATTCTTAAAAATCCTTCAAAATCTTCTCTTTTTACTCCATTGTCAAAATAAACAAGCCCTCCGGACCCTTCTTGGGAAGGATCTCCTAAGATTGGTTCTAAAGAATTTTCTTGATACCCATATACGCCGTTTCCATACGGAGCAAACTTTGACAAATCTCCTGGTTGAACTTGAAGATTTTTATCCACCCAAATTGCAGGGCTTACAATTACTTTTTCTAATCCTTGTTTTGCCATTTTACCTCCTTCAAAAATGTTATGTTCTTATCGCATGATGCGTTACGTGCTGCTTGTCACCATCGCGATCGGGACTGGTTCTGTTTCGAGTTTTAGCTCTTTTCCAAGAACTATGTCAACAAGTTGTTGGTAGTCTTTGCTTGCCCTGCCTGATTTGTCATATAGAAATATTGGCTTGCCGTATTTTGGCGCTTCTTTGAGTTTTGAGCTGACGTGAATTGGGTTTGTTACTGTTTGGGGAAAGTCTTTTTTTAGTTGTGCGAGTGCGTTTTTGCATACTTTGTTGCGCGCATCGTAGAGTGTTGGCACTATTTTGGTGACTTTCAGGTTGTGGCCAAACACGTTGTTGAGGGTTGATATTGCTTCTGTCATGTTTCGCATGCCAACAAGTCCAAGCTCATCAGTTGATGCAGGGATGAAAATTTCGTCAGCGTAGAGCATGGCGTTTTGGTTAAGCAGGCCAAGTGATGGCGGGCAGTCGAGTATTACAAAATCGTATCCTGAAATTGGCGCAAGTTTCCTTCTGAGAACCATTTCACGATTATGTTCTCCTACAAGTATCATTTCTGCTTTTGTCAATGTTTCTTTGCTCGATATCAAGTCAAGGTTTTTTGACACGGTTTTTATGCATGCTGTCGGGTTAAGATTGTCTACGAGCACTTCATAAATGTCGTGTTCACTCCGTGTTCCGAGGCAGGTAGAAACATTCCCCTGAGCGTCAAGGTCAATGACAAGCACTTTTTTCCCTGATGCGGCTATGCCGTATGCAAGATTAACTACTGTTGTTGTTTTTCCAACGCCGCCTTTCTGATTGATAACACATATTTTTCTCATGACACTCACCTTTTTATTAGTTGTAAAAAGTGCTGACCGAAGCCAGTATAAAAATTTATTTGTTTTTTGTACTTGTTTAGCAGGTCTGAAAGTACGAATTTTCTGTATTCGCTCGGCTTCGCCTCACTCATACGCGAAAATTCCAAAACTTCGCGAAGCTAATTCTCTTCGTAGCATTGCCTGCGTAGTCATTATTTCGCCCCGTAGCCATCCCCAGAATTTGTCTGAATGCAGGCGCAAAGCGCCGGAATTCGACAAATTCGTACCGTGACCTGCAGAGAGGTACTATTCAGTGTACATCTTCAGATTATCTGGTTCGTATTTGAAGTCTATTGGGATTTTTTTTATTGCCTTGTAGTATTTGATGTTGCGTTTTATTTTTGACTCCGTCAACTGCAGTCCTCTTAGGGCAGACATGTCGTGCTTGTTTGTTTCAAGGTGTTTTTTGACTGCAAGTGCTTTTTTCATGAGCGCAACCATGTCTTCAGGCAGTTTTGGCAGTATTTTTTTTTCTGCAAGAATGCTGGTGACTGATTTGCCTGCAAGAAGTTGCACGTCAGGGATCCCGTAACTGTCTCGTAAAGTGATTCCTATCATTGATGCTGTTTGTCCTTCTTTGGCGAGTTTTGTGACAAGCATCTCAATTTCTTTTGGCTTGTAGCGTATCCATGTGGGCTTTACTTTTTTAAGTGGTTTTTTTGACCCTGATGTTCCTTTCTTTCGTGAATGCATTTTTGCCATGGTATTCTCCGTTCGAAGAAGACAGCGCGTCTCCAGTATCAGTAAGTGTTAACCGACTGATCTCTCGAACATTATTATTAATTCTTGACTATTTAAAAACCTTATGTAGTTTTAGTTGAGGACAATAGTCTCGCATATTATAGGAGCGGAACTTAATTTTCGTATGTTTTATATTCCGCTCATATGTCCACAAGAGATTACTATTTTATACCATTATTAATCTCTTGTCGTATAATTTTCCTCAACTAAAGTTTGGAAGACATAACATTTCTATGCGTTACTTATGTCTTCCATTATTTTACTTGTCTTTACAGGTTCCGCCAAACACTTTTATTCCTGTGACTGTTATTTTTTTGCCTGCGATGTTTGCAGGATTATTCAATGTTGTGTTGAAGGGCGTGTTGTCTGCAACGAGTTCTGCTGAGCTTTTTTCAGTGATGTTCGAGAGCATTATTTTGACTGCGCCTCTTTCAAGAGCAAAAATTTCCTGTGCTCCTTCAGGTATGCTTTTGCAATGCGCTGATGGATCACGCAGGCATATTGTTGCGGCAAATGTTGTTGGCGAACACTTGTTGTCCCTGTCAGAACAGTCTGAATCTATGCAGCAGCTTCTTTCGGGAATGCATTTCTCCTGGGCATTGCATCGCTTTGTGCCGGGCACGCATACGCAGTTTTTTGTGTCCATGCTAAACTGTTCATTAAACTCGCATGTCCACGGGACAATGACGCATTTTCCATTTGTACACGCGTGTTTCTCTTCGCAATCAGTGTTTGTACAGCAGTTTGATTGTGGTATGCATGCAGTGCTGCATTGTTTAAATTCTTCTTTGCACGCGCACGCTCCTTCAATGCATGTTTTGCCGGCGCCGCACTCAAGTTTCTCGCACAGGTCTAAAGTTGCATTTTCTTGGATGCTTTGCGCAACGATTGATGGCTGCAGTGTTGAAGCGCATGCGGTGAGCAAAAAAATTGAAGCTAAAACAAAAAACATCCATTTCATAATCACCGCGAAGAAGTAAAATGTTTTTAAACCTTTTGCATGTTTCAGTATTTCCGAGTTCACTTCGTTCACACGGAAATACTTGTAATAAAAACGTGTTATTTTCCATGGAAATTTTTTGGTCGGCCGTTGAAAGTCTTACTGGACTGTTGTTTTCAGATTTC
>JACQIC010000005.1 GCA_016198725.1 Candidatus Aenigmatarchaeota archaeon
ACTGGTACAACCATGTACGACCACACTTAAGTCTCGATTTCTCGACGCTGGAAACGCCATGGAAGGCGTTCCAGCGAAAAATGAGGTGCAAAAATGAAAAGAATTAAATCATCGTGGGGAAATATTAACGGGATAAGACAGTAAAAATATTTTTAAACAAGCCAGTAAAACAATAGTCTATGCTGGAAAAATTGCGGGATATGCTGTCTGTGGCAGACAAAATTAAACAAGTAAACTCGGCCATAGACTCGCATGCAGGAAAAGTGCACGATATGCAGGAACAAATTCTTAAACTACAGGACAGCATCACACTGCTCGCAAACACCCATTCAAAGGCATTAAAAGATATTCATGATGTTCTGAACCAAACACGAGAAAGCATGCTGGCTGTTGAAGATATGAAGAAAAAGCTTGATGAAGAAGTGTGCCAGTTTCGCATGCTTAAAGGTCAGCTTCAGACAAAACTTGTTGACAGATTTGACCAAGAACTAAAATCTGAGCTGAAAAGAAACACTGATGAGTTGAACATAAATGTCAAAAATTATTCTAAAGTACTGCAAGACGCGAACAGATTTTCAGCGGCGCTTTCTCAAACAACTGGTGAGCTGCAGAAGTGGTTGTTGATTTCAAAATCTATTCAGGAAAAGGATTTTGACATGACAAGAACTGCACGTCAGCTTATCGAGTATGGAGAGGATAAAAAGGCATTGCTTCAGAAGATAGATATGCTTGAGCGTTTAGTGGGAAAGATGCGCCGGCAGACAAGTGACAGTGTTATGGCAAAATCAGCCCGCTGACACTGTCAAGGTCATCAAGATGCCTTCTCTCAAGCGCAGGAAACTTGTATGCAGTTCCACACCTTATTTTTGTTGACAAACCATGACCGGTTTGGTAAATCTGCTGAAGCGCTGACCAGTTTTGAACTTTAAGCTTTTCATACACGTGTTTGGCAAAATCATTTCTTCCAAATACGTGAAGAACTAAAACATTATCAACCTGCACATCCTCAATTTTATTGTGATAATTAAATCTTACTATCCCATCATTATGCGTTCCATCAAAAAAAGTGTGCGGCTCTTCCTCCTCTCTACGAAGGTTTTTGCAGATTTTTCTCAGTTCATTCACTGCAAGAGTTTTTGCATCCTCATAGAGCGCCATAAATCTTTTCCCAACATGCCTTATGTTATGTACACTTGTTTTAACATAGCAAATCCTGTCTTCTATTGGAACAAACTGCAATGGTATGTCTGAAGAGCGAAGCACCCGCTTACGCAAGTTTTCCTCCTTTGCAAAAAGAGGAGACACAGCATATGGCCCGAGTAATTCAGCAGTCGTTTTATTATCTGCTGCCCCTTTGCGGGTTATTTCACTAAATACAAAATACAACACCCTGTATTCATCAAGCTTTGATGGGTTAAGCGCTGAAATGAAGTTCATGATGTCCTTTTCAGAAGAATACCCGTTACCTTCATCAGATATAAGCTTGTCAATAAACTCGTCGCAGTGGTGGTTTACGCGAAAAACCTTTGCAAATTTGTCTTGCGCACCCATGTGATTGAAAAATAAATGTTCTTTTTTAAAACCTGCTGTTTTTTAGCTCTGCAATCTCTTTCCTGATAACGTCAAATCCATTCTGCCAGAACGCTTCTTTAGTAATGTCAATTCCAACTTCTCTAAGAATTTGCGCAGGAGATTCTGACCCTCCATACGCGAGAATTTTCATGTACTTCGGAACAAATGAACGCCCTTCTTGCTCGTATTGCTTGTACAACGAGAGAACAAGAAGATTGCCAAACACGTATGCGTAACAGTAAAATGGAGTGTGGTAAATGTGCGGGATATATTTCCATTCATGCTGAAAAACTTCAGGAACATTCATGCCGCCAAACTGCTCACGCAGGTTTTGCAAATAAAGTGCGTTAAGCTTGTCCACTGTTGCTCCTTGTGCTATTTTTTCGTGTGCGGCTGTTTCAAACAAAACAAAATAGGCTTGTCGGACAATCGATGCGTACTGCCCGTCAAGCTGTTTGCACAATATGGCTTTTTTCTCTTCAGGTGCGCCTTCCTTCAACAACCGTTTTGACAACAACATCTCTCCAAAAATTGAAGCTGTTTCAGCCATTGGAAGCGAAGAATGAAAAGTAAACTGCGTCTGATGCTGTGCCGCAAGCCCGTGAATGCCGTGTCCAAATTCATGCATCATAGTGAACAGGTCATTCAGCGTGCCAACATGATTCAACAGAACATACGGCGTGATGTTATTTAAAACAGTATAACAGAATGCTCCGCTTTGCTTACCTGCGCTGATGTTGGAATGCACGTGGACTTTGTCAAATATTTTTTTTGCTAAAAAATATGCCTGCTCACTGAACTGCTTATAAGTCTCAAGCGTGATTCTCTTGCAGTGTTCATAAGAATACTTCTTATTCCTGATGTTTTCCAGCTGGCAGGGTGCGTACAAATCATATCTGTCCATACGCTTCAGCCCAAGAAGTTTTGCCTTAACGCGGAAATACTCGTGAAACAGTCCGATATTCTTTCTCACCACTCCAAGAATAACCTGCACTGCACTGTCGGGAATGTCATTTGCAAGATTCCTTACACTAATAGGCGAGTTGAACTGCCTGAGTTTGAGGTTTTCATTCTTCCAATCATTTGCTATGTTTTTATAGAGTTCTCCAAGCACTTCCTGCTCCTGTCCGTATCTGGAGAGTACGAGGTCATATGATTCTTTTCTCTTGTTCCTATCAGAACTTTGCTTGAACTGATTGATTTCTTCAAGAGTAATTTTTTTCCCTTCCCATTCAAAACTGAACTTGTTGGTTATGCTATCGTACAGCTTGACAACTGCGTTCACGCCAGTTAGGTCTTTTAGCGCGACAACCTGTTCCTCCTTTTCTGAAAGTGTATAAGGCTTAAACACGCGCAATTGTTTCAAAACATAATGATACGCGCCTGAAGCTCGAATGTATTTTTCTGCCTGTGCATCATTCAATTCCTTGAACCACAAATAAAAAAACATGATGCTATTGCCTGCATCTGCAGAAAGCTCTGAAATTCTTGTCTCGTGAGCATTTCTCTTCTGGTCTGCCGTGTTCTCTGCCAGCCACAATGCCGCCCTGCCTTGCAGTTTACCCAAAACCTCAACTATCCCCTCCTTTTTTTTCATGATGCGCATGAACTCTTCACAGGAAAGCTCGTCATTCAGCAATGCTCTGAATGTTTTAAACTCCTCAACCTGCACTTTCAACTGGCAAACAAGCTTATCAGTATCTTTAAACTCACAAATGTCATTAAGATTCCAAACCACCATGAATAACAACACACATAGTAATTAATATAAAATAGTTATGGTGACTGCAGGTTTATAAACAAAGTACTTTTAGAACGGTCCATGAAACACACTATTCTTTACACATCCGACCTTCATGGAAACACAGTGCAGTATGAAAAACTGGTGCGGCTCGCCTTTGACATGTCGGCAGATTCAGTCATAATTGGCGGCGA
Organism: Candidatus Aenigmatarchaeota archaeon; assembly: GCA_016198725.1. Classification (GTDB taxonomy): domain Archaea; phylum Nanobdellota; class Nanobdellia; order Woesearchaeales; family ARS49; genus JACQIC01. The sequence goes on from JACQIC010000005.1 coordinate 3,508, forward strand.
CATCTCCCCAAAAGGATTCGCGTGCAAGTCCGCCGAAGAGTTTATCACTGTTCAACGAGAGTTTTTTGCAAACGGCTTGCCTAAACTGCTAAAACCTCTGCAAGACAAATCTCAAGTCTTTATCATGATGGGCAACGACGATTGCGCGTCAAACAACGACGTGTTTGAAAAAAAAGATACTCTTTTTTACAAAATAATTCACGACAAAAGACTCAAGCTAACACCAGAATTTGATATCGTCGGTTATTCCAATGTTCCAATCACACCTTTTGGCATCAAAGACTGGGAAAAGTTTGATTTAACAACAATTCCACCAGCGCATGCGAGTGAGTATGCCGCGAGAAAAGCAGCAAACTACAAAATGACAGGTTTGAAAAGTTCAGAACTCCGCTGGACTAAATTTGAGTTCAGTCCAGAAATGGAACAAGCAGATTCAATCCAGAAAGACTTATCACAAAAACTGTTCACGGAAAACCCGGACAAAACAATATACGTTATGCACTCGCCACCAGACAACACAAAACTTGACCAAATCATGACCAAAGCACACGTGGGCAGTTTTGCAATACGCTTTTTCATCGAAGAAAATCAGCCATATCTCACACTGCACGGACACATTCACGAAACAGTCAACATCTCAGGAGACTTCCGCCACCAGATTGGAAAAACACTCTGCATGTCCTCAGGAAACCACAATGTTGGCGAACACTTGGCTGTTGTCGTGTTTGATGCATACAAACCAAAAGAAGCCAAAAGAATAGTGGTGTGAGTTATATCGTGAATTGTAAGTAGCCCCGCCCAGATTCGAACTGGATAAATCAAAAATTGCAATTGTATAATTTAAGTTTCGCAATTTTTGAAAACCCATTTCGAATCTTTGAGGTATTCATCAATGCAAAAATGAAACTAGCCCCGCCCAGATTCGAACTG
>JACQIC010000001.1 GCA_016198725.1 Candidatus Aenigmatarchaeota archaeon
ACATAAATCCCTCATCGACGAGCCGTTTCAGAAAGCTGAATGATTACTGAAAAACCGAAGTTATTTAATTGACCATAGTTTTTTAAACAAATTGCTGAATGAGCGCAAAGCGCGAATTCGTAATTTGGGCCGTTAGCTCAGCCGGTAGAGCACTCGACTCTTAGCTTTTGAAAGACATCGAGTGGTCGGGGGTTCGAATCCCCTACGGCCCGTGATTGTCCAGTGATTAGAACTCCACTTTTACAACATCCCTGTCAATCAACGCAATGCAGGTGGTGAGTTTGTCTTTCAGTGTTTCATCTTTTGTTGCGTGCCTTATCTGTCTTAAACTGTCTATTATTCTTCTGAATACGTGAATTATGTCTCCTTCCTGTAGTGTTGTGAGCCCTGCAACTTCTGTAAAGTTTGCGCCGCCTGCCCATCTGCTTATTATAAGTGAAAGTCTGCGCACGTGCATCTTGTTTATTTTTTCATACACGTATCTGTTTCTCAGAATTTTTTGCAATAATCTTCTTTCAATTTCTGCTGCACCTTTGATTTTGAAGCTTACATTTTTTCTTTCTTCATGGACTATCGCTCCAACTGTTAGGATGGTTTCATTTTCATTAAGTTCCTTGTGCAGGTGTGTTGAGAAAATCTCGCCGATTAATAATTCGTTGCTGTAAACGTGCAGGAGAAATTCTCCGCGTTCTGTGAGCTTGTTGTTTTTGATGTAGCCCATGTTTTCAAGAATTTTCAGTTTGTTCTTGTACTGTGCCATAATGCGCACATGAACGTTCTGGTTTTTTCGCACAAAATAATCAAAGTTGCTTTGCAGGATTGTTTCTGCTTCTTCAGGAACATGATAGTGCAGCAGGTGGAGTGCCGTGTTGTATGAGAGCTTGAACTGGGAGTGTATTGGCTCAACATCGCGTGCTGTAAATTCGATAATCTTGTTAATGTCTATGTTGTTTCTGTCAGCTACGCCTATTGCGTACCCGATTTTGTCTATCCCTCTTCTTCCTGCCCTGCCTGCAAGCTGAAAATACTCTTTTGAGTTAAGATAGCGGAAATTCATTCCGTCAAACTTGTATAGACTGTTGAATACTACTGATTTTGCAGGCATGTTTATTCCAACAGCAAATGTTTCTGTAGTGTATAACACTGGCAACAGGTTTTCAGTGAATGCAAGTTCAATAGCTTCCTTGAATTGCGGAAGGAGTCCTGCATGGTGAACGCCGATGCCTTTCATTGCAAAACTTTTAAGTCTTTGTACAGATGGCATCCGCGCAAGCTCTGGCGTGATTGTTTTTTTGAAAATGTCTGCAAGCCTTATGCGTTGGTCGCCTGTGATGAAATTGTTTCTTTGTGATAGTTCTTTTGCTTTTTTTTCACATAATGCGCGTGAAAAAATAAAGTAAAAACATGGCAGCCATCCTTTGTTTTTTAGTTCTGAAATAATTCTTGTATGGTCTGGTACTGGGTAGTGTTCGCGTCTTTTCTTTTTTTTGCGCGCAAAGACGTCATCATATTCTGGTATTTGCAGAATTTTTTTTAGTTCTTTTGCTTCGGTGAAGCCGAGGTCAATGTCGTACAGCATGTGCTGCAGCGGCACAGCGCGTATTTCATTCATTACAACGTCAACATTGTGTGATTTGATGGTGCTTATCCATCTTGCAAACTCATCAGCATTTGGTATTGTTGCAGACAAGCACAGAAATCTCATGTGCGGCGGAGAAAAAATAATGCTTTCTTCCCAAATTGTGCCTCTTTCCCAGTCAGATATGTAATGAATCTCGTCAAAAACAACATATTTTACAGTGGTTATCAAAGCATCTTTTGTGAGCAGCATGTTGCGGTAAATTTCTGTAGTCATTACAAGAATCTGGCTTTCAGTATTTATTTGCACATCTCCTGTGATTATGCCTACCCTGTCTTCGCCATACTCTTTTCTAAAATCCCTGAATTTTTGGTTTGATAATGCTTTAATCGGAGCAGTGTAAATCACGCGCTTTCCTTCGTCAATAAACTTGTTGATAATGTAGTCTGCTATCAAGGTTTTTCCCGTGCCTGTCGCTGCAGAAACTACAACAGAATGGTTTTGCTCTATTGACTCTATGGCTTTGACTTGGAAGTCATCAAGAGTGAAATTCTTGTATTGCATTTTTTCGAGTTCAGGCGCTTCGCGCCTTCACACGAGAAAATGTGTAAAGGTTTTTAAATTGAGTGTTATTTTGGCGCATTATGAGTGGAACAGGTACTTGCAGCACAGGTGACCGCATAGACAGTACTGTTTCAGCAGATTCTTTAGTCGGTCAGAAGTTTGGCAACTACGTTCTGGATGAACTTATTGGCGAGGGTGCGTTATCAAAAGTTTATCGCGCCCACCCTGAAGGTTTGGACAAGACTTCTGTTGCTTTGAAAGTAATTAAGGAAGGGATGAATATCGAACGCTTCAAAACAGAAGCTCAGAGGCTTGATGGGTTGGACCATCCTAATGTTATTAAGATTCTTGGAGCAAATTTTGAACACTCACCTTCTTATCTGGTATTGGAACACGGCGGCAGATCACTTCGTAAAGAAATTCAGGAAAGGGCTAAAGATTTTGGTGTGGTCGCCGCGCGATATAACTGGCAAAAAGCAGCAGGCATTGTTCTTGACGTGCTTAAAGGAATGAAATATACGCATGCAAGAAAGTTGTACCATGGCGATATTAAGCCAGAAAATATTCTTGTTAAAGATAATGTTGTAAAAATCAGCGACTTCAACCTCGCCACTGCAACAACTGCTGTTACAACACTCGAGGATGCCATCAGGCATTCTGTAACGGCAACAAGAATGTCTGTGCGAGGTGATGAAGTTTTTCTGAACGGCACACCAGGGTATGCTTCGCCTGAACAGCAGGATGGCAAAAGCCCTTCTGAAAAAGGAGATGTTTTCTCAACAGGCGTGTTGTTGTACGAGCTTTTAACAGGGCATTTGCCGCGAGGGAGCTATACTCCGCCATCAGAACAAGGCGCTCCAAAATGGCTTGACAAGGTTGTTAATGACGCGCTGAATCCAGAAGCAGAAAAAAGAAGTTCAATTGAAGATTTTACTGCTGTTCTCACAAAAGGTCTTGCTGGCGAGTTTGACAAGAAAACTAATGCTGAACCAGGCAAAATGTCAAGGTTCTGGCAGAATTACGCAAAACCATTTTTGAGTAATTATGCAAAACCTGCGGCATATTTGACAGCTGCTGTTGGATTGTTTCCGTTATACGCGCCCGTGTGGGCAACAGGGAAACTGATAAAATGGGAATCCGACAACCCTTATAATTCTCCATTTGGCTGTTTTGGTAGTGTTGCAACATGGTTTGCTTATGCTTTTTTGGCGTATAATTCCATTTCTTTTGTGGCAGGTTATTCTGACTCAACAAGGCTTGAACAGGAACTGAAAGAAAACGGCGAGTCAGGACGCATAGCTTATGTGCGGGATGGAAACATCAATTATATTGATGCAAATGATATTTTGTCAGAAAATCCTGAAATACACACCATATATGCCAATTCAAGCATATTGGAAATGCTTTGGACACATGATCAAAATATTGTGTACTTAGGCCATTTGTTTAATGCCAGTCGTAATGGCATACATTTTGTCAATACAACAACAGGCGAAGTAAACAAAATATTTACTCTTGATGATTTTTCAAGTGAAGATTCTGAATTTGCAGACTTAAACAGTGGATATGACATTGATGACATTGCTGTTGGCGGAACAAGAGATGACTGCCGCATATTTTTTAAAGTCAGAAACAATTTTTACAGCATAAACAATGCAGGGGAAGATTTGAGAAGAGAACATATGGTGTCAAGCTCGCTTGAGACCGAGCAGACTGTTTGTCCGCACGGCACGCACGTTTTGAATGAAGGCATCTTCTTAGGCACTTCAATCGAGCAAAAGGATGGCTGGGGAAGCGTTACTTTGCCGGTAGTTTGGTCACTGCCTGCATGGTATCATCCGCCGGATTAGCACAATATTTATCACAATATTTATATAACTGAAAGGTGTAGTTGTATTGATGAACCGATTTTTATTGTCAATTATGTTTATACTGTTGGCGTCTTCTGTGTTCGCGGTTGTTAATCCTACGATTACTCCATTTTCCATGAGTGTTGGTGTTGGTGAGACAGCAACACTTACCACTCAGGTGCCTGCAGGAACGACGCTCTATTGGCACGCCACTAATCCTGCTGTTGTTGAGATTGTTGAAACAAGTTCTTCTCATGCAAAGATTAAAGGGCTGAAAACAGGTCAAACATCCATAACTTTCCGAACAAATACAGGAAGACGGGCTTCTGCAATGGTGTATGTTGGTAGCTCGCGTGATGTTAACACTGCTCAGAGGGTTATTGGAAAGGAAAAAGTGGTTGTTTCTCCGCAAAAGCAGGTTGTTCCGGTTGGGGAGGTTATTGAGTTTTTCGCGGCTCTTGCGCGTGAGAGAAGTTTTGAGTGGAGTATAGAGGACAAGAACATTTTGCAAATGGTTTCTGTTGCGGGCAATCGCGCAAAAGTGAAAGCTATTGGTTTGGGAACTACGCGCGTGTTTGCCAAAACTAAGAAGGGGATTGTTGGTGATTCTCTGATTACAGTATTGCCGCGTGGCAGGCATAGAAATTCGCAGGGAATAACATATTTTGAAACAGGCGGAATTCATGGCTGGAAGCCTTATGAAAGAACCGGTGGAGTGAATGTTTATAAGACGTAAACTTTTATGCTGTTGTTGCTTTTCTTGCTGCTGGTTTCAAAACTTTGTTTATCAGGTTTTCGATAAGTTTTTTATATTTTGTAATTTCTTCAAGAATTTTGTCTATTGACTCAATGCGATACTCTTGTTTTTGCTCAATACTTTCTATGAGGCGGATGATTCTTGTTAACTCCAGATTGCACGCCGAAATATCTGGCTGGAATGTTTCAGGCATTTTTTTCTTTTGCCGTTTCTTTATTTGCAGCAATTCATTGCACGCGTTTTTCAGTTCGTTAAGATACTTTTTTATTGTGTTTTCTTCAGGCGGCTGTTCGATTGCAAAAGCGTCGTGAAGTGAAATGAACGCGTTTTCAAATCTTTCAATTATTTTTTTTTCTTCTTTTTCTTCATTCGCGAGGTCTATTGATGTCTTGTCCATGGTTGTGCCTGTCTATTAATCTTTTCCAAGCAAATCTGCAGTTATGCTGCCGATTACTCCGAGCAAAGTGATTGTTGATAATTGCTTGATGCTTGTTTCCCAGTTTGTGCCGAATTCAGGGCTGAAAAACAACAATACTGCGAGCGCTACTAATATGGCTATAAGATAAAGTACAAAAAGGCGTACTGGCAGAAACCACATGATTTTCGGGTCCTTGATTTTTCTGAATCCTGTGAAGTACATGAATACGCCTCCAATGATGAGTGAGAGTGGGAACAATGCGTATGCTCTTGCGACGGATATTTCGTGTGCGACTTTAATTCCGTACACGAATGTGAAGTGCGCCACAACTCCTATGAATGCGCCGATTGTTCCCTTTGCAACATCCTTGTAAGTTATTTTTGTTAACGGATGCGGCTCAACAGTTGCAGCAACCTTTTCTTCAAGCCTTTTAAGCTTTTCAAGCTGCGAAAGTTCCTGCTTTTCCTCTTTCTCAATACGCGATTCTTCTGCTAGCTCTTCTGACTCTTCTTTCATGAGTTTTTGCTGATTTTTTAGAATCAAATCAAGCTTTTTATTAATGACTGCAAGCGAAACACCTCTTTTTGGCATATCCTGAACAGTATTAATGTAGGTATATAAAATTTTCCTCTAAAAAAATTTTCTGTGTGCAGTCCACCTCAATGTTTATAATGCCTATGGCAACAACAGACAATATGCAGAACTTTATTGTTACGTACAATGACCAAATAGTGCACTCTGAATATCCTGACAAGAAAGACGCTGAAGTTCTTGAGACTTATGTGAACGAATTGCTGCAGCAGGAAGTTTCTCAGTTTCCTGCACAATGGCTGGAAGCAAAGAGCATGATTAAACAAGGCAGGCAAGACAAGTGCATACCATTGCTTGACGAACTCGTCAAATCCTTTCCGGACAGCTACATATTACACCTTGCGTTTGGAGAACTTTTGCAATCACTCGGAATTTTTCATCATAGCGTAAGAGAGTTCTATCTTGCATGCGCAAATGCAGACCATGCATTTTTCAAGCTGCAGTCAACTTCAAGAAAAATGCTTTCCTTAAAACAATTAGGAGATTATTTCTCTGCGAATAACTGCCATACATCGGGCGCAATGCAGTACTTCGAAGCATTAGACGCATACTATGATGCGTATAACTGGAACTTTGCAGCCACTTGTGCAGAAGCCGTGTCGCTGCAATACACTTATGCATCACTTTTCTGCAGCATTTTGGAACTCAGCCTTAAATCATCTGCAAAGGACTTGAGTGTTTCGACAGCACTTTTAAACAAAACACGCGCCGCAAAAGAGCTAAGTGTCCAGATAGCTGATTATTATGACGCAACAGAAATTAATGAACAGCATGAGGCCCTTGAAAAATCACTGCAAACATTTGAGGCGAAAATTCTATCAGTAAAATAAAAACAATTCTATCATTAAAATAAAAACTTATAAATATAACTGTTTGTTTCAGAAGTATATGAGTCTACAAGTTCATGCAAAACATATTCTTGTTAAGACTGAGCAGGATGCGAACAGTATTTTGTTTGATTTAAGGCAGGGAAAGGATTTTGATGAAGTTGCAAAAGAAAAATCACTTTGTCCTTCTGGTAAAAAAGGCGGTGATCTTGGGTGGTTTGGAAGGGGAATGATGGTTAAGGAATTTGAAACAGCGGCTTTCTTAATGAAGCCTGGAGAACTTTCAAAACCTGTTAAAACACAGTTCGGCTGGCACATAATAAAGGTGGTTGAACAAAAATAATTATCTGTTATGATTATCTGTGCACGACCTGCAGGTTTGGCTGGTATTTTCTGCATTCTTCTGCAAGTACGCCCCTGTGGCATTCTGCTGCGTTTTCTTCAACACACAAAATCGTGATATCTTCAGATACTGCTCGCTCTGCAAGCTCGCGGACTTTTGAAGCAATATACTCTTTCTTAAGATGGGCGGAGTAGTTGTTAAGCAAATCCTGCAATTTAATCTTCTTACGGTAATAAGCGCCAACATCCCTTGGAGAAGGAGAAAGTTGTGGCAACCATTCCGTGAATGTGTGGCCCGGTTTTATTCTTGGATCAAGAGTTATGCCATCATTGTTTGTATGCCTGCTCATTACAGAAATTCTGGTGCCATCCTCTGGCAGGGGATACTCAAAAATCGATTTGGTGTAAAGCGCCATTTTTTTTGCCTTGTTGTTATTTTTCCTGCATCTCTGGCGGTAGCATGATTGGTATGCCTTCCCTAATAGGATAAACATATTTGCATTTCATGCACTGCAAACCAGTTTTGTCTTTTGTGTATTTTACATCCGCCTTGTCAACAGGACAGGCAAGTATGTTGTATAACTCATTCGGAATTGGATCTTGAATTTCAGTTTTTGGCATCACCTGCTGTTTTATTAGCTCACTTAAAAACATTGCGCAACAAAATTGACTATTATGTGGTGGTAAAATTATCGTCGGGAAATAAGGATAACTTTAAATAGTAAGAGTTCTCCACATTTATAAATTTAGTGGTGTTGGGGGGTAGGAATGTATTATATAAAGAAGTGTCCTGAGTGCAGCAGTATTAACCTGTTTGTAAACCGCGAAAAAGGTGAAGTCATCTGCAAGGATTGCGGTCTTGTCGTTGAGGACAAGATGGTTGAATTTGGTCAGGACTGGCGGGAGTTTGAAGACGATAGAAGATTTGACCGTGTCAGACGTACAGGACAGCCAATGACTTATACCCAGTTTGATCAGGGTTTGGGCACTGAAGTCGGGCAAAAAGCAGACCTGTTTGCGCTTGGCAGTAAAGATAGAAACAAATTCTTCCGCCTGAGAAAATGGCAGTACAGGATAAGCACTGCAATAGAACGGAATTTGAAACTTGCGCTTGCTGAACTTAAAAGAGTTTCTTCTTTTCTGAAACTGCCTAAGTCTGTTGAAGAAGAAGCTGCGATGATTTACACTCAGGCAGTGCAGCGTGGTTTAGTGCGCGGGCGTTCGATGGAAAGTGTTGTCAGTGGAGCTCTGTATGCTGCATGCCGCAGGCACGAAGTTCCAAGAACACTTGATGAACTCTCAGAAGCATCAAGTATCGAGAAAAAAGAAATAGGCAGAACTTATCGTTTTGTAACAAGAGAATTAGGCATTACAATCCTTCCAAGCAATCCAGCAGACTACATTGCAAGATTTGCAAGCTCGCTGAAACTCACTGCAGAAACGCAGAGCAAGGCTGTTGAAATTCTTGAAGAAGCACAGCACGAAGAGCTGACAAGCGGCAGAGGACCTACTGGAATAGCGGCAGCATCTCTTTACGTCAGCGCGCTTATTCATGGAGAAAAACGCACTCAGCGGGAAGTGGCAGATGTTGCAGGCGTAACAGAAGTTACAATCCGCAACAGGTATAAAGAACTTCTTGAAAAACTCGACTTGGACAAGGAAGTTAAAAAACTGAAAAAGAAAGCTGGGAAGTGATAGAATTTATGTTGTGTCTACTTTTGTTTATGGTTTAAAATGATAATAGTCCCACTCTACCATTGAAAAATGGCAATCTAACCACCCTATCGTGTATGCTTCAACACCTTCGACGTTTCCTCTGAGATGTTCAGGAACATTTATTTCTTGGCTACCAAAAATGTCTTTAACCAGCGACACCAGCCCGAAAGCCAGTAATTCTTCGCGTGTTTTCTTGTCATCAAATGCGTCTCTAATCAATGACAGCGTCGGATATCCCATTGCAACAATACTCCGATACGCATCGCAATTAACATAGTCTTTTGGATTGGAACTGAATGAAACAGTTTCGCAATGTTTCTTCCATTCTTCCAGATGTTGTTTGAATTTTTCTTCTAGTGTTATTCACTGAAATAGTTTGCAGTTGTTTATAAAGATAATGGCTGCGCATTCCGGCAAATCTATCCAAAAAATCCGTTGATTGCTCGAACTGGGTTCATACCCCGCCGCTTGCGGCGGTTGGGATTTTTTATTTCACGGAATTTTCATGATAATGCATATAAAGAAAAAAAAGCGAAAATAAAAACACGCCGCGGTCGCCTAATGGTATGGCGCCGGTCTGAGCAACCGGTACCCGTAAGGGTATCTGGGTTCAAATACCTTTCGGTTGCTTGAATCGTTGGGTTGAATTTCCCCGCCGCGGCGCAACTTCTTCAGTGCCGTTATTGAATATAAACATTACACCAACATTTATAACGAAAATACTTTAATATGAAAACAATGAAATCTTACAAAAATATTTTGGCGGCACTTTCATCCTTGGCGCTTGCAGCGGGATGCGCACATACGATTCGTATGAATTTTGATGATCCGCATAGAGCAACCTATTGCGTTGATGATGGTGTTGCACAAGTCACTACGAATACTATTTTCAGAGTTCGCGATAATTATTTTAGTATTGACAACACACTGGTTGTTAAATTGGGCGTAGAAGAACACGATTTTGTGTTGGAAGGAGAGCTCGAGCACAGCATCACAAGAACACAAGATGGTGTAGACGTTTCATCTTTCCCAAGATACGTCCCTATACCTAATGTCCCTGCGGTCGCACGCACCTATCAATCTTATTTTCTTGAGCAGAAACGACCGGAAGATATTGATTATTGATGTGTGGTGAGAAGTAAACTGAAAATTTATGTGAAAAACCCGTTGATTTTACGGAATTTCTTGAGATGGACATTTAAAGGATGAAACTTGGTGGCTCTTGTGTGATGAGTTTTATAATCCGCACAACTGAGCAATTTGAAAAGTATTTCGATAAACTTGACAATTCAATAAGACTACAAATAATTGAAAAGGCCCAGCAGCTTAAGATGAATCCATATTTGGGAACACCTTTAGGATATGACTTTTTCAGAGAAAAGAGAGTGATGAATTATAGGTTTTATTATCTTATTTATGGAGATATGTCCACTATTCTTTTTATGGCAATAAGTAGCAAGAAGGATCAACAACAGGTAATAGATCGCATACAGCTTTTAATACCCTTTTATAAGGAAGAAATCAGAAAGCAAATTAATGCTTCCAAATTCTGATTTTGCCCTGTCGTGCATCTTCTAAGCCTTTCATGATGTTAATTAACAAGTCTTCTTCTTCAAAATCCTTTTGTCGCTTTTCATTTTTTTGCAATAGAATAGCTTCCATAAATTAGTTAACAATTCTTCTATTTATAAAACTTACTGAGCTTTTTCCGTAAACTTTAGGGTCAAAACAATTCCACTTATTCTTTTGCCACTGCTACTCGTTCTTGTGTTCGCATCTGATATCATACTGTGATTTGAGGTTGTTAAACCATTCTCTTGTTGTTCCTGATTCATCATCAGTTTTTGCAGGATAAAGTTCAACACTTTTGAAAAGTTTATCAAGTATGCAGAATTTTATTGGCGGGCGTCTTTCCTCACCTATCAGATGTCCCGTACATATCTTATAATCCGTACCGAATAGAAAGTTATTAAGAAAATGTCCTCTAAACATATTAAATGATTCGTATCCATCAATCTTAACAAGAAGTTCATGAGGTATTCCACCCCTTAACAAACCATTTGTTATCATGCAGAGAACGTCATTTAAACATTTCTATTCTGCAATATGTGTATTTTCAACATCTCTAAAATCTCTTCAAACTCCTTCCTTCCAAAAGTTTTCTTGTATTCTTTTGTTTTCTCAATCAATTCTTCCCTGTTGAAAGTCATCCCTTTCAGCATTGGCTTGTAATTTATCGCAAACTGCACAAACTGGCTTACGTTCTTTGGATCTTTTGTTTCATGCGCTCTTTCAAAATCTATCATTCCTATTTGTTTGCCATCAATAAGCACGTGCTTTAGCGGGTGGTGCATTTCTTCTTTTGATATTTTCATCTTGTCAATCAAGTAACACCACTCAAATACTTTCCCAAGCACAAATTTTATTTCTAAAGCTGATGCCATTACAAGCCAGTCTTTCAAAAACAAGCCAGGAACAAACTCTGCAACAAAAAAATCCTTTCCATGCGCAAGAACTTTGGGAGCAAGCTTTTTCTTTGACAATAAAGCGAGCATTTTTACTTCTTTTGGTATTGGGTTTGCTGTCGTGTCTGGCCTTTTTATTTTTATCACAACTTCTTTTTTAGCATATGTTCCTTTGTAAACGATTTTTCTTTTTCCTAAACCAAGAAATGATAGTTTCTGAATTCCCAAATCATCCAGTTTTTTTGCTATTTTGTTTTTAGTAATAAGATAAACATATAATTTTTCATAAAACAAACTTAAAGTATTAAGC
>JACQIC010000051.1 GCA_016198725.1 Candidatus Aenigmatarchaeota archaeon
ATCAGCAATGGCAACAGAAGCGAAAAAGGAGCACGAATCCTTGAAACAATTCTAAGCATCATCGAAACGATTCGCCTTCAAGGGAAGAATCCCCTTGAAGAGATGTACCGAATGCTCACTTCAAGAGCCTAACCAATTACGGAACATTTATCTTCGTATGCTTCTGAATTAATGTTATGTCTCGTATTTGGAAAGAGGAGTGGAAGACTTTTAAGGATGTATTTGACCAGTTTAGTGAGCGGAACTTGTATAAGCTTATATCAAACAGAACAATTGATGGTCTTGATGCTCCTGTTTCTATTGGCAAAGAAGCAAACATTTTCACTGCAAAAAAGGGCGGTGAGAGTGTTATTGTCAAAATGTATAGGCTGTCTACTTGTGATTTCAACCGAATGTATGATTATCTTAAGCTTGATCCGCGGTTTCACGTGAAACCGTCAAAACGTCAGGTTATTTTCGCTTGGGCAAAGCGTGAATTTCGTAATCTGCTTCTTGCAAGGGAATCTGGCGTTTCTGTTCCTGTGGCGCACTGCGTGCTTTACAATATTTTAATCATGGATGGTATATTCTCAGGCAATGCTCTTGCTCAAAAACTCATTCATGAGCAGCTTAAAAATCCTAAAAAATTTTTTGACGAGCTTGTTGGTGAGCTTGTAAAAATGAGGGCTGCAAACATTGTACACGCGGACCTTTCACCCTTTAATATTCTTGTTTCAGACCAGCATCCGGTCATGATTGACTGGTCTGCCGCGACAACAAAAGAAAACCCAAACTATGAAGAATACTGGCAGAGAGACGTTAAAAATGTTTGTGCTTTTTTCAGAAAAATCGGCGTAAATGCAGATGACAAAAATATTTTGGCAATGCTGAAGTAATACATTTAAATAGGACGTGCATTTTGGATTAAAATTCACGAAATTTCTGAGTGAACGAAGTGAACTCAAAATTTTCGATCGCCACCATGACTGAAGAATTTGTTTATGAACTCAAAATTCCATTGGACAGAGTTGCGGTACTGATAGGACAAAAAGGTGAAACAAAAACTCAACTTGAGCGTTTGACAAGCGCGCGTATTAGTGTTGACTCGCGTGAGGGGGAAGTGAAACTTTCTGGCTCTGATGCGATTCAACTGTACACGTTGCGCGAGATTATTCGCGCAATTGGCAGGGGGTTTTCACCTGAGATTGCGCAGTTGTTGCTGAAACAGGATTATGGGTTTGAGCAACTGAATATTCTTGATTTTGCTAAAACCAAGAAGGATATGATTCGCTTGAAGGGAAGGGTTATTGGTGAAGAGGGTAAATCCAGAAGAACAATTGAAGAGTTAACCGCATGCTTTATATCTGTCTATGGTAAAACAGTCGGCATTGTAGGACAGTTGGAATGGTTGCCTTTGGCAAGGAAGGCTGTTGAGTCTTTGCTTGCAGGGTCGCCTCACGCAACTGTTTATAAATGGCTTGAACGCAGGCGAAGGGAGATGAGAAGGCAAATATGACTATTGCGGAAGAACTTGCAAAAAAACAAAGAGAAGTTTCTGTAGCAGAGTTTTTTGAGAGAAACAGGCATCTTCTTGGTTTTGACAACAAGAAAAAAGCGTTATTGACTGTTGTGAAGGAAGCTGTTGACAACTCGCTGGACGCGTGCGAGGAAGCGAGAATTCTTCCGGAAATTTCTGTTGAAATTATTGACATGAGCAATGACCGGTTTAGAATTGTTGTTGAGGATAATGGTCCTGGAATAGTTAAAAAACAGATTCCAAATATTTTTGCAAAACTGTTGTATGGAAGCAAATTCCACTCATTTAAGCAGGCAAGGGGCCAGCAGGGCATTGGTATTTCTGCGGCTGTTCTTTATGCACAATTGACAACGGGCAGGCCTGCTCGCATCACTTCAAAAATTTCAAAAGCTCATCCTGCGGAATATGTGGAACTTCATCTTGACACGCAAAAAAACGCGCCGGAAATAGTTAAAGAAGAACAGGTGCAATGGAACAAAGAGCACGGTACAAAAATTGAGATGGATATTTCTGCGACTTATGTTAAAGGCGACCAAAGCGTTGACACTTACTTGAAAGAAACTGCTATTGTGAATCCGCATGCGACAATCGTTTATACCAATCCAAAGGCAGAACAATTTGTGTTTCCAAGAGCGACTGACAAGCTTCCGAAACAGGCGGTTGAAATAAAACCGCATCCTGAAGGAGTTGAGCTTGGCAGAATGCAAAAAATGTTAAAGATTACAGAATGCAGGACTCTTCAGAGTTTTCTAACGCAGGAATTTTCAAGAGTGGGGCCAAATACTGCAAAAGAGATTTGTCAGAACTCTTCACTTCTTCCTCAGCAAAAACCATGCGAGCTTCAGCTGGCAGATATTGAAAGATTGATGGAAGGAATAAAGAAAACAAAAATAATGGCGCCGCCAACAGACTGCGTTGTGCCGATTGGAGAGGAGCTTCTTGAGAAAGGGCTTAAAAAAGAGGTTCCTGCAGAGTTTTACGTTTCTGTAAGCAGGTCTCCTGCAGTTTATCGCGGAACTCCTTTTGTAATAGAAACAGCGTTGGCATATGGAGGAAGCCAGCCGGCAGATCAGCCGATTAACATATTGCGGTTCGCAAACAGGGTTCCTTTGTTGTACCAGCAGAGTGCTTGTGCGTCTTTTAAGTCTGTTATTGGAACAAACTGGAAACCATACGGCTTGCAGCAAAGTCAGGGAGCATCTCCTATCGGGCCCATGACTCTTGCAGTTCATCTTGCTTCTGTCTGGCCTCCTTTCACTTCAGAGGCAAAGGAAGCTATTGCACACTATCCTGAAATAGTTAAGGAAATCAAGCTTGCCTTGCAGGAATGTGGCAGAAAGCTTGGCTTGTACGTCAACAGAAAGCGTCGTGCGCAGGAAGAGCAGGAAAGAATAAACATATTTGAAGTGTACATACCAGAGGTCGCTTCCACGATTGCAGAACTTTCAGGAGAGAAAAAAGAAAAACTGGCAGAAAGCCTGCAGAAAATGCTTGCGAAAAACAAAGAGTTTATTGCAAAGAGCAAAGGAGAAAGCGTGAAAAAAGAACTTCCAGAAAAGAACGCTCCTGAGGAACAGATATCTCTTAGAAAATTTGCGGAAAGTGATGAAAATGACTGAACCAAAACAAAAACTTGCTGCTCTTGGCAGAGATGTTGCCGAGCAGATTTTGAAAAATAAGAATCCTGCAATAGACATTCCTGTTCGAGCGTTGTCTAATGTTATTTTTAACAAGAAAGAGCAGACTCTGCAGCTTGGCGACAAGTCTGCACAGCGGTTTTTTTTTAATGTTGGTCACGTGAAAAAATTTCTTCAGATGCTTGAAGTTGCGAAAATAAGCAAGGATTTGCTTGAAGTTGGTAAACACGCTAGTTTGAGAGACGTGTTTTACATGGCGAAACGCACAATCCCGAACTCAAAAATAAATGTTGTTGACGACCAGCCTGAAACAGATGATGCTATAGAAGATTTGGAAATAGTCACAGGGTTTCCGCGTGAACTTTTGAACATTAATGCAAACAAAATGGGTTCAGTGGCGGGAAAAGTCGTGATTGAGGATAAAGGTGATGAGATTGACTGGAGCAGAATGGGTTCTGGCGGTTGGAGTATTCCCAGTAATGTTGAGGATATCAAGTTCAAGAAGGTAAATGTTAAGTATGTTATTTATATGGAGAAAGCGGCTGTTTGGGAGCGTTTGCATGAGGATAAGTTTTGGGAGAAGCATAACTGCATTATTATGAGCTCTCAAGGGCAGACAACAAGAGGTATTAGAAGACTGTTGCAAAGACTCTCACAGGAGTACAGCTTGCCGATTTATGTTTTATGCGACGGCGATATTTGGGGGGCCTACATTTACAGCGTTTTGAAATACGGCTCTATTAATTTGGCGCACATGTCTGAAAACATGACGATAAAAACAGCAAAATTCTTGGGTGTGACAATGGATGACATAGAAAAGTATGGGCTGAAAAAACATTTGATAACATTAACAGAGAATGATTATAAAAGAATTGACCAGTTGCAAAATTATGAATGGTTCAAAGACAACAAGGAGTGGCAGAAACAGTTTAAATTGATGAAAACATTAAAAGGCAAAGTGGAAATTCAGTCTTTGAGCAGCAGAAGTATTACGTTTATTTCAGAAAAGTATCTTCCTGAGAAAATCAAAAATCAGGACTGGATTGAATAGTTCTGAATTTCATCCAAACGCGTGTTTTCTTGCTTCTGCAAGCGTGGCGACTTGTTGTACTTCCAAATTCCATCTTCTTCGCGCTTCCTGTATGACATTAATCTTGCGCATTACTGGCTCTCCTTTGCGCATGACTTCTCCTGTTGTTGGGTCGACAAAATAGTGGGGTGTTAATGCAGTGATTTCTCCTTCTCCTCGAGGAATTAGCATCAGCCGGGCTCCTTTTTGGGCAACTGCTTCTGCTTTTGCAAGGATGCCCCCCACTTTTCCCACTGTTCCATCATCAGCTATTGTGCCGGTGGCGGCAATGTAATTTTTAATTTTGGTGTCTGTAATCAATGCAAGCACTGCAAGCCCTATTGCAAGACCTGCACTTTCCCCGCCTACTGCTTGTGCGTCAATGTTAAACTTTATCTTAATGTCCTTATCTCTTAAGCTTCTGATTCCTGCTTCTCTCATTGCAGCATCTACTGCGTTTCTTGCAGACAATTGAACAGAGGGAGAATTAAAAGGACGGATGTCAATTAGAGTGTCGCCTTTGCCGGACACCAGGCTTATTTCAACGTTGCCAACAACTCCTTTTTTTGTTGCCCTGCTGTATGCCAGCACAGGCATTTTTTGGGATTTTATTTCAGGCAGAACTTCTTTTTCAACAATTTTTTCTACGACTTTCTCGATATAAACTGGTTTTTCAACAACAGCAGGAATTTCAGGAATCTCAGTAAGTTTCTGCTCCAGAATAATGCGTGCTTCGTCTGCGTTTAACAGCTTTTTCTGAACAGAACCCATTTTTTGCGTGATTCTCGTGCTTTCCTGCCACCAGAAAATGTTGCTCGCAACAAATGCTATTGCAATGAGAACAATGAAAACATCTTTCCATTTCATATTCATAACAGAACAAAGAATTTTATACTTCAAATAGTTTTCTAAAAACATGCCAGATATTTGCACTGTTGTTGATACTGATTATGTGACGGTTGTAGGAGTGATCGCGATTTTTGCAGTTATTTGGCTCATCTGGCATTTTAAGGGAACGAAACATTGAGAACTTTGAAAAAGTCTGCTTTGCCTCTTTTTTTCAAAGTTCTCCATTAATAATTTTATAGAGTTCGCTCACACACACGAGAAAATTTAGACTCGGCAAAACGTTTTTACCGTTTTCTGAGTGAGCAAAGCGAACTCGAAAACGGGCCTGGAGACAAAACCAACTTTGTTGGTAAGCCTCCAGACCCTTCACTTTGTTACGGGCCTGGAGGGATTCGAACCCTCGACCTTTAGCTTAGAAGGCCTGCGGAAGTCAAAGACTCTTACCGCTCTATCCAAGCTGAGCTACAGGCCCAAATTGCGAGTTTGTGCTACGCACTCACTCTGCAATTTGGTTAAACTGCTGCAGTTTTAAAAGCTTACTGCGTGATATCCAAGTTATGATTCTACACAAATAAATGTTATGGGGGTGATCAATAAAAACATACACCACCAACTTTTTATAGTAATGACGGTTCTTTTAAAGTGGAAGTAAGTCGGAGAAGCCCCCAGTGCATGTGGGAAAGCTGGCTGCAAGGTCATGCGGAGGTGGCCAAGCGGCTAAGGCGGTCGGCTGCAACCCGGCTTATCATGGGTTCGAGTCCCATCCTCCGCTTATTTTTTAAACAAGAAGCTATTATTTTGTGATATGCGCAAGTGTTTATGTTTGTTATTTCTTGTATTTGCAGCTTGTTCTACATCTGTTCAAGAAGAACAAATCATACAACCGGCTCTTAATTTAAGTGAAATTACAATTAAAGATTCTGATCGTGTTTGCGTAATTGATGATGATTGTACGTATATTTCCACTCATTGTGGTGCGTGTGATGTTGGTGCGGTAAATAAGGTATACAAAGAGCAGTATGGTCAGATGTTTGCTGATTTGTGCAAAGACTATGAGCGCGTATTGTGTAAACCTTTATTGGGTGAGCTTAAATGTGTGAAAGGTGCATGCGCAATATTGCAGCAAACTGTTCAACCTGAACAAACAAAGCTTTTTGTTGTTGAACAAACAGTTCAGTTGACGGCAGATTACGAATCACAAGTAGTTGTCAGTCCGGGTCCTTCTTCTCTTGGTACGAGAACTATGAAGACTGGAGTGTTTGATGGCGGGCATGTTTCTGGCAGGGTTATTTTATTTAAGAAAAGTGATGGTGCGCGTGTTGTCTCGATTGAAGGCTTTCGGGTGGAACCTGCAGCAAACTTGCATGTTTATCTTGTTGAAAATGTTGCAAGCGAAGGTATTGATCTTGGCAGGGTTGTTTCAAAGCAGGGCGCTCAGCAGTATAATGTTCCTTCAAGTCTTTCCACAACAAAAATAAATCAGTTGATGGTTTATAATCCGGAAAAAGATTTGGTTTGGGGCAGTGCAAGCCTTTCATAAGCTTTAATAGTTGTATTGTTTTTTTTAATTAAAATGCCGAGAATTGCTGTTGTTAACAAGGAAAAGTGCAATCCTCAGGGTTGTGGCGGGTATTTGTGCATTCGTGTCTGTCCTGTGAACAGAGAGGGCAGCGAGTGTATTGTTATTGATACTGACAAGAAGGTTAAGATTGATGAGACTTTGTGCACTGGCTGTGGCATTTGCCCTAACAGGTGTCCGTTTGGAGCTATTGATATTATTAATCTTCCTGAAGCTTTGTCGCGCCCAATTCATCGTTATGGCAGGAATGGTTTTCATCTTTACCAGCTTCCCACTCCAATGTTCGGGCAGGTCGTGGGAATTCTTGGCAGAAATGGTATTGGAAAATCAACTGCATTGAGAATTGTTGCAGGAATGCTTAAGCCGAATCTTGGAAAAGACAAGGAAGCTGAATGGGATGAGGTTCTGGAGCATTTCAAGGGGACGGAAGCGCAGAATTATTTTGAAAAATTAAAGAGTGGAAAAATAAAAGTAAGTTTCAAGCCTCAGCAAGTCGATCTTATACCTAAAACAACAAAAGGCACTGTTTTGGAGCTTTTGAGAAAAGTTGACGAACAGGAAAAGCTGGCAGAGATCATGGATGCACTTGATATTACTGATATTAAAAACAATGATATTTCAACAGTTTCAGGTGGTGAGCTTCAAAGGATTGCAATTGCTGCTTGCGCTCTCAGGGATGCTGACTTGTATGTTTTTGACGAGCCTTCATCATATCTTGACATTAAGCAGCGTATTAAAATGTGTGAGTTCATAAAGTCTCTTGCGGCTTCAAAAACTGCTGTGCTTGTTGTTGAGCATGACTTGTTGATTCTTGACGCAATGTGTGATTTAATTCACATAATGTATGGGAAGGAAGGAGCTTATGGCGTGGTGAGTTTGCCAAAAGCAGTGAGGGTTGGAATTAATTATTTCCTTGATGGTTTTATCAGGGATGAAAACATGCGTTTCAGAGACAGAGAGTTGAAATTTGTAGCTCATGAGCATTATCAAAAAATTCTGAATACTCCAACACTTACAAGCTGGAATACAATTACAAAACAGCTTGAAAAGTTCAAACTTCAGGTTAACGAAGGTTTGCTTCACAAGAATACAACATATGGAGTTCTTGGAGAGAATGGTACAGGCAAAACAACATTTGTCAAGATTCTTGCAGGATTAATAAAACCGGATGACGGAGTAGTTGATGCGTCTATAAAAGTTAGTTATAAACCACAGTATATTCAGACTGATTCTGAGGAAATAGTTGCAGCAGTATTGCAGCATGCACTGCAACATTATGAAGTGCAGTTAATCCGCCCGCTTGGTATTAAGGACTTACTGTTAAAGCCATTAAACACATTGTCAGGTGGAGAGCTTCAGCGTGTTGCAGTTGCGCATGCACTGTCACAGCCAGCAGATTTGTATTTGCTTGATGAGCCAAGTGCTTATCTTGATGTTGAGCAGAGAATTGCCTGTGCAAAAGTAATTAAGGATGTTGTGGCGGCAAGAGGAACAACTGTTCTTGTTGTTGATCATGATTTGATGTTTATGGATTATTTGTCTGATAATCTTATGGTTTTTTCAGGCAGACCTGCACGGCAAGGAAACGCAACAGGGCCGTTTTCAATGGTTGATGGCATGAACAGGTTTTTGCAGGAATTAAAAATCACAATGCGCCGTGAAAAAGAAACGCAGAGGCCGAGAATTAACAAGCCAGAAAGCAGGCTTGACCGAGAACAAAAAGCAAGCGGAAAATTGTATTATAGCAAATCTAATTAATTTTGGAAGTGATTTTGTGAGATTTGCTATACGTCAGAATTCCACCAATAGTTATACAGAAGAGAGTGGAATTCTGAGCGTGTCAGGAATTATGCATAATTCCCAACACTACCAAAGTGCAGAAAATTTCCATTATTAATGCACTTTAGTATTATAGTTGAATTTGTCTGCTAAGAAGACTGCAGCATTTTTTGCAGTAATAGTCAAGACCTTCTGTTCCATCTGCTGAGTGAGTTGCATTGACGCTAAAGATTCGTGGCATTCCGCCAACAATTTTATTGCAGTTCGCATGACAAAAATAGGCGATATGCAATAGCTTGGCAAGATCAACAACGTTATCTGGCTCTCCAGTAATGTTGATTGCAAATCTTGCAACTCCATTTGCAGCGTATGTTGGGATTGTGTGAACAAATTTTCCAACAGTAGTTCTTAACTGTTCATAATCAAAAACTTTGTCTTCCAGAAGTTTATCTCCTGAAATCCAGTGTTCAAGTTCATGCTCAATCAGTTCACAAGAGGTCATAAATTGCATACAAAATGCACATCTTTCTTAAGTTTTCCCATTCTACTTCTTCGGTATTATAGCCAACTGCCTGAACGTAAATGTTTCTTGTTTTTTCAGGGGCAGAAATTTTTTTGATTAATTCTATTTTGTGTTCCTGTGTCATAATGGCCTCAAGTAAGAATCGATGTCGAGTGTTTGGAAATCTCCAACTTTTGAATCTGCTCCTTGCATCATGACTGTGCGCAGTTCATCGCCTGCCCTTTTGTTTGCCCACCACCATTTGCCGCATTCTTTTTTCAGTAGCTCGGTAATTTCGTGTGCGCGGGCCATTGCAAGCAGATAGCTTGGCACGTACATGAGAGATTCTGGGAGAATGTGGTGCAGCTGCCAGTATTGGCCTGGAACATCAAGTCCCGTCCATTCCTTGAGGTACTGCGCGTATGCTTCATTCATTTGTTTTGCTGTCAGGTTTTTCTCCCATTGATCAATTTTAAGAAATGAATTTGCAACATAAAAAACAATTGCGTAATGTTCTGTGAAGCGTATTCTTTTTACTAGTTCCTGTGCATAGTTTTGTGGAAGCTCAAGCACTTGTACAAGATAGTTCTCATCAGAAAGAAGGTTTTCAAGGAAGATTGAGAAAGTTTCAGTCAGCCCTTCGGAGAGTACATACTTTTTGTGATAAGGCAGTTGTGGGTTAATGGTTATTGCGTGTGCAGCGTGCCCGAATTCATGGTATAATGCAATTGCAGTGTTTAAGGGATTTTCCATTTTGTAGGAGACTCGTATGTCATCTGGAATTTTCACAAAAGAACAAAATGGCGAGGGAAATTTTTGGGCTCTGTCGACAGAGTCCACTTTGATTATGTGCGGGTTAAATCCAAGTTCAAGCAGTGATTTGAGAACGCTTTGTTTGGCATCAACATGAAACCCTTCTTCAAGGTCTTTGAAAACAATATTTCTCATGAAATAGAAGTCGTCATAATACTGTGGTGTCCTTCCAAGAAATTTTTTCGTGTATTTCCTGAATTCTGTCTTGAATTTGTCCTTGGTTCCATTTCCAAGTTTGCATAAAATGTCTCGAAGTGTCTCTGCAGAAATGTTGTGGTCTTCAAGGTAAACTTGCAGAGGATTGATATCGTATTTGGAATATATTTTTCTGCTTACATCAAAATATTTGGTGATTTCAGGAGTTATAAATTTCACTTTGTTGATAAAAGAGTCAAATACTGTTTTTCTTTCATAATCACTTGCTTGTGCAGCAAATGTTCGCCAGCTTGTCCAGCAGACTGGTGCATTGTTGAACTTTATTTTTTTAACGCAAATCTTTTCTTTCCTTAATTCGTGAAGTCGCAGTAATGAGTTGTGTGTTTTTGCTTTTGCGATGGTTGCAATGCAGTCCAAATATAACTTTCTTGGGGCGCTGAAGTTTTGTAAAAAAAGTTCAGCGTGCTGTCTGCTAAGCCGTTCTAGTGAGGAAATTTTTGCTTTTGAATATGCGAGTCCGGTTTCAAGTTTGAAGTATTCGTCAGAAAGCTTGACATGAAGTTGTTCAGCAGTCTGTTCCCATGCGGCAAGACCGTTTTGCATAAACAAAATCTTAATGCTGAACTATAAAAAAGCTTTTCTTTTTAAAAAAAATCTACTGAACTACGGAATTTTTATGTGATGCGCCGCACAACAGTTAAAAATCCTGAGTGTCCTATAGAAATTGATTTTGGCCTTACGCGTCTGTCTTCAAACTCCCATAATCGTTCAATTTGCTCAACGGTTTTCACAAGCAGAAGGTGCTGGTTTTTTCGTACTGCTGCAACAAAATCCATTACCTGTGGTACTGAAGGTGAATAATTGATGATAAAACCTCCAACTTTGACTGCTTTTGCCGCATGCTCAACCGCCTTCCAAGGTTCTGGCAAATCAAGCGTCACAAGGTCGGCAGTTTGTTCGTCAAACCCTTCGTAAACATTCTTCTCTTTCAACTCAATGTTCTCAAGACCAAGTGATGCAAAATTCTCTTTGATGTTTGCAACAAAATCAGGACGGATTTCATACGTGGCTACTTTCTTAGCAATTCTTGCAAGCGATGCAGCAAGCGCTCCTGAGCCTGCACCCGCATCAAGAACTACACTGTCTTTATTTATGCCTGTTTCTGCAATGATAAACCCGATGTCCTTAAGAGGAATTGTTTGCGGTAGTTTTCGCAAACGCTTATACTTGTCAATGAATTGTGGTGAAAAGAGTATGAATTCCTTTCCCTGATCAGACTTTATAACTGAACCATCTGGCTTCTGCAACTCTGCCGGCTGAATCACTCCAAAAGTGGTGTGAAAACCTTTGCTTGTGTCCTTGACAAAGTACTGTTTACTTTTGACTGTAGTGACTGTTCTGTCAAGTTCAGGCATAAATTCTTTCTTTTCGCGCAAGATGAGAATGCGTTCCATACACGGATAAAATAAACTATATTTAAATACCTTCACCATTCTTCACTCAATATGAAATGTGAAATCTGCAGCGCAACAATAAACGAAACATTCCTGAAAAAAATAATAGGCACTTATGTTAAAGATGTCAAAGGAAAAAAACATTTAGCGTGTTTTGCCTGCCAGAAGAAGCATCTAACCAAACAAGAACTTCTTAGTCAGTTCAAGTGATTGCAGAACCGAAGTTATTTATTTGTGAGCAGTTTTCTCAACAAATTCCTGAATGAGCGCTGAAAGCGTGAATTCGGAATTTGCCTCCGTAGCATAGTAGCCATTGCGGCTGCTTCGTAAGCAGCAGGTCGCGAGTGCAATTCTCGCCGGGGGCTCTCAAATAAGGTTTATAAAGAAACAGTTCTTGGTTGTGGAAAGTTGACGAAGTTATGGAACTTCCGCGTGATGCTTACCGTCGTCTGTGTTTCCAGAAAGGATAGTTGGTTTTGTTGTGAGTGTGTTGTTTGAACGGTTGTGGGGGGTTGTCAGTAGGGATAATTCTGGCAAATCCAGGGGGTTGTGTGTAAGTAATGTGTCGTCCGATGTTTCGCGAGATGAGGTTGAAATCCCTGCTGTCTTGAGGTGTGACAAAAGTTATAGCGTTTCCTTTTGCGCCTGCGCGTGCCGTGCGGCCTATGCGATGAACGTAATCATCTGGTGTTCGTGGTAGGTCGTAATTGTAGACGTGTGAAATGTTGTTGATGTGCAGTCCGCGTGATGCGACATCTGTTGCGACAAG
>JACQIC010000057.1 GCA_016198725.1 Candidatus Aenigmatarchaeota archaeon
GGCGCAACAGTCACCGCACAACTCACAAGCATCATCCAAACACTCAGACTCAGAAAAATAAACGTGCTCCAAGGACTCCAAAATATCCTCAGCCCACTTCAAACAACTGAATGATTACGGTTTTTGAGCACACTCGGAATTCCATGCAAATTTTTATTCAGACCATGGAATTCCGATGTTTGCAAGCACCTCCGCAATAAGCTCATGACCCTTCAAAACAACCCCTGTTTTCAGTATTTCTAACACTACTTTGTCAGGTTTCTTAATATTCTTTTCCAGGTCTTCAATTGTTTGCCAAACAGGATGAATCCGTTTTACCAAAATAACATTCTTCTCATCAACCTGTTTATTCACAGCTTTGTAATTTTTCATATCAACCACAATCATAAGGTCAACGTCATTGTAATATTTGCCACGAAGCACAGAACCAAAAAGAACTAACGCATCCGCCTTGAAACCTTCAAATTCTCTAACCCAACGCAATGCTTTAGTCTGTGCTTCTTCAAAAAGAAGCAAAGGCAAAAGCTTCTTAATATGCTCGGTGAAAGAAAGATTGTAAAGTATCGCCTTACCGAAAACCCTGCCTTTAACCATTTCAAACTTTTCCAAAGACTTCAATGCTTTCAAAGCACCTCTTGGACTCATTCCAACGTGCTTGCTTAAAGAACGTGCATTGTACAAACTACCAAAATCCTTCGCCAACACAAGCACGATTTCCCTTTCCTTCTCACTCAATTGTCTCATAGGAACCAACAGTTCACATATAGGAACTTACAGTTCCTATATAAGCTTTTCGCCACCATACACCACAAATACGCAAATGAGACCCAAAGGTTCAACAGCTCGCAATGGCGAGCAAGAAAACTTAAGCATCAAAGCATTAACCAAACAACCACTCAAAAGAGAAAATCAAACACCGAACGAGAGGGTGACATATTTATTAGCGTCATATTGTTTCAATAGTTTTTCTATTTCTGTTTTTGTTATTGGTTGTTGCGCGTTTAGAAAGAAATAAAAAGGTGCGTTTTCTATAAATTGTTATGAATGAAGGAAAAAAAGCGATGAAAGCTCTTGATGAGTTGGCAAAGATAATTGTGAAGAGTAAACCAACCATCAGAAGCGATTACGTTGTTGGCTGGTACCGACTGTGGACAAGACTGCCTGCAATTGAGAAGACATTGATTAAGAAAGGGATTCTAACACAAAATGAAATAGATGCGCAACAAGTTCCCTTGCTGAAAAAATGCAGGAAAGATTTCAAATAAAACATTCTTGTCAGGGTATTGAGAATTGAAAAACAGCATCCGTTCAAGAAATGGGAAGTGTCCATAAGCGAGTACGAAACAAGTACCGGCAAGCTGCAGTGGAAAGTAACGCACAGACTTCCTACAATGTCAGTTGCCGAGACTAAAGTGTTCAATTCAAAAGAGGAAGCAATTAGGCAATATGAAGAATGGCTACGATAATACTTCTGCCACCTTTGATTTTAAAAGCAAAACTAAATCAGCCTGTTGATAGCTATACACGTCAGGTATGTCCAGTGAAAGAATCTGTTTCTGCAAGTAAAGATTTGGAAAACGCCTTGCAAGTTCTGCACGCTGGTTATCTTCCATAACAACGATAGTATCTGCCCAATCCATTTGTTTCTCTGTAACTGGGTGTTCATTATAAAGACCCGCAGAGCGGGTAGCAAAACTACCTTTGAAAAGCTCCTCAGCTGTTTTGCTCCTGTTCTGATTCTGATTACAAATAAATAACACATTCATACGAACCAAACAAGAAGTATATTGTTATAAACTTTCCGCCCTGAATAGTACTATAGTTGCTATGCGGCAGACAGGATTCGAACCTGCGAAGGGACTAACCCACTGGCTGTTTCGCATGCAAAACATGCGTGTCCTGAAGCCAGCCCATTTGGCCACTTTGGTACTGCCGCAAATTCATGAGTTCGCTTTGCTCACTCAATGAATTTGTTAAGAAAACCGTGCTTAAATATATAACTTCGGTTTTGCGTACTTAATGATTTATTCGAGCTCATACTCGAAAGAGAAGTGTGCAATGCCTGCAGGAAAATCAAGGTCATGATCTTTTTGCATGTGCGTGCATTTGATTGAAGTGTCAACAAATGTTTTGAAGCCGTGCAGTTCGCGCGCGTCCCTGCAAAAAGGAATGTCTTCTCCTGAGCCAAGTTCTTTGTTGTAGCGCAGTTCTACTTTCTGCACTACCTGTCTTGTGATCATCACGCAGCCAAAACCGCATGCGGCGATCTCACGCACATCTTCATCAAGTACGGAATTTAACGGCACTGGCTTGAAATAATCCTTTTTGTGAGAAAAATCGTAAATCACTGGCGCCTGCCTGATTTTACCCTGAATTTTCATCGCGCCAAGATAAATGCCAGTCACCAAATCCTTTTTGTGCGCGAGCAGACGTGGAATAATGTCTTGAGGCGGAAGAACGTCGGTGTCGAGAAACAGCAAATAATCATAATTCTTTTGCAGCATACGGTCAATGATTTTCTGGCGGTTGCTGATGATTCTTGCAATCTTATCAGCGCCAGCATCTTTGTTGCGCGCCACTTCAAAACCTGCGGCAGTAATCTTATTGGCGTGTTCATCCCCTTCTGAATTATCCACAAATAACGCATCATGAGGGCCTTTAACGAGTTTCAGCTGTTCGAGAAAACGGCTGATGCAATGACTTTGTCCATCATAAGTTGGGCAGCCAATTAGCACTCTTTGCATACAACTGTTTTTACTGCCACATTAATAAAGGTTGTTGTATCGTCAGTATTTCAGAGTTCGCAGGCTCACACGGAAATACTGTAAAAAGGGCGAAAGGTTTAAATATATCCCGAAACATAATTGTTCTATAACAACTGTAGTAAACAACTATTGGGGTGGTTTGAGTTGAAAAACAAAGAAATATTCAAAACATTTTTCCGTGAAAAACCAGCCATGATGCTCGTTGAATTGAAGAATGCAAAGTCAGAAGTTTACGCTTCATCGCTTGAAAAAACAATCGACTGCACGTATTCTCATGTCGTAAAGATTCTTCAGGAAATGGAAACAGAAGGACTGATAAATTTTGAAAAACAAGGCCGCCTGAAACTTCTGACGCTTACGAGGAAAGGAACTGATGTTGCTTCGCGCATAGATGATGTGCGCGGATTGCTGTAATTCCTTCTTTAAAACAGCAGGCACGATAAGTGTTTTTATCATATGGCGCTTTACTTCATTGGTCTTGGACTTGCAGATGAGACAGATATTACTGTCAAAGGTTTGGAACTGATTAAAAAATCTGATGTTGTGTATTTTGAAAATTATACTTCTATTCTCCAATGTTCAGTAAAAAAGCTTGAAGACACATTTGGGAGAAAAATAATCCCTGCACGGCGTGAAGTAATTGAGAACAGCCAAAAAATTCTTGATGAAGCAAAACAAAAAAATGTGGCAATACTCGTAATAGGAGACCCGCTTGTCGCAACCACACACGCAGAACTTTTTCTGCAGGCAAAAAAACAAAACATACCAGTCCATGTCGCGCACAATGCATCAGTTGCCAGCGCAATAGGGTGCACAGGACTTCAAGTGTACAAGTTTGGAAGAATAATCAGCATCCCATTTCAAACAAATGCCGCGTCATTCTTTGACATGTGTTTGCAAAATAAAAAAACCGGATTGCACACTCTTCTACTGCTTGATCTTGATGTTGCCTGCAACAAATTTTTGAGCATAAAAGAAGCAATTGAAAAATTGCAAACGGCTGAAAACAACAGGAAAGCAAAAATTCTCACAACATTGATAGGGTGTGCGAGAATCGGAGCACAAGACCAGCTCATTGCGGCCGGCAGCCCTGAAAAGCTGAAAACAATCAACTGGGGAAAACCACCATACTGTTTAGTCATTCCAGGAGAACTACATTTTTTAGAGGAAGAAGCTTTGCAATTGTTGTCCTAAATACAAAAACCGTTCTGACAGCCGCGTTCACACCGTATTTTCCTGCTTTCAGGCGTGCTATTTGCGCAATTGTTTTCAACAAGAATATTGCCAAAACATTCATCATCATACGAAAACGTGGTTCCATCAGAGTTTCGGCCAGTCACAACACCTTTTGCTTCAGTGTTGTCGCCATAATCAGAATCCTTGCATGCCCATGTAATTATCGCCTGCTGTTTTGATGCCACGGGAGAATTAGGTTGTGAAACACCTGCTGTTTTTTGAAGTGATGCAGAGCTTCCAGCACCAACCGGCTTCGTATCTGAAACAAACTTGTAAGGAAGTTCCTGCTTTGCACACCCAACCATCAGCACCAAAACGCAAAGCAATACTACTGTGAACTTCATACTAATTAATAGCTCATAAGTTATATAAAAATGTCACGATTTTCCACCAATTTTATACTGGTAGAATACTGGAAAATCGTGA
>JACQIC010000053.1 GCA_016198725.1 Candidatus Aenigmatarchaeota archaeon
CAAGCAAAATAAAACAACCAACACAAGCACAAAAAGATGCTAATTTACTGCTTAAACAAACAACAAACAAGGTTGGCAGTGCAAGAACAAAAATCACCAAAGCAGGAACATTAGGAGTTGCAAATAAGCAGAAAAAGCACAAGGAAGGATACGCTGAACTGCAACAAGCACAAGAAATGCTGAAAAAAGTCAGAGCAGTCTTTAAATAATTTTTTTATACTCCTTTCCACTCAACTCTTTGATTCCCTTGGCTATCTTCTCCCCAACACCATCAACCTCTTTTAGCTGTTCTTCTGCCGCGTTAACAACTGCGCGTATGCTGCCAAAGTGCGTTAGAAGAGATTTTGCAAGCTGAGGGCCAACATTTGGCAGGCATGAAATTAGATATTCCTGTTGTTCTGTCAGCGTCATTGGTTTTTTGTCTGCGTGATAACTAAAATCTTTTGTTCCCTCTTCCTGTTCGCGTTTTGCAATAGACAATAACAGTTCAGCACTCTCCTGCGGATATTTTGAGTGAAGAATCGGAATACCATAACTTGCGCTAATCGTGGCAAGCATCCCACGAATAGCATTAGGGTGAATGTTTCGCACTGCATACAAGTCTTCTTTTCCTTCCAAAAGAATAATTGGACGTTCAAAATTGTGCTTTAACTCTTTCAGCTGCGCAAGAAGCCGCCCATCAATAATTGAATCAACAAAATCAGGAATTGTCTTAAACTCAACACCAACCCTGCTTGAAAGCACGTAATCAGCACTTTGCAGCATGTCCAGCTTCAGTTCTACACCCATATCTGCAAGGATTTTTAACACACCAGAACCTTTCTCGCGAAAGTCAGCAAACAATTTTATCTTGTTTTCAGGCATAAATGAAGATATTGTTGGTTGAACCGCAGGAATTGACTTTTTCAGACTTGTTAAAAAAGATTTCATGTTCATTTCTTTACGCTTTGCGGAAAAAGAATACGCCTCATCTCTTGTGCCTTTCGCAACAAGAATCATAACTCTGCCTTTTTCCTGCCTTCCTGTCCTTCCTCTTCGCTGAATATGCCTTATTGCAGAAGGAATTGGCTCATAAAAAAGCACAAGATCAACAGAAGGAATGTCAAGCCCTTCCTCTGCAACAGAAGTAGCAATAAGAACATTATACAACCCGTCTCTAAATTGTTCAAGCATTTCAATCTGCTTCTTCTGCGACAACCCGGTAGTTCCTTTTCTTGCCTGCCCTACAAAAACAGCAGGCACTATTTGTGGCATTTTTTTAAGCGAATTCTCAACCATCACTGCAGTATCACGGTACTGTGTGAACAAAATTATTTTTGCATTCCTATCTGCTTCAATTGTTTCCTGCACAATTTTGCATGCTTCTGCAAGCTTCGGATGCTCTATTTTCTGCTCAAAAAGCGTTCTAGTCTTAATAGAAGCTGCCTTGAAGTACACGTCTGTTACAAGATTCTTAACCGCTTTAGTTTTGCATACCTGCGCTTCTGAAAAAATTTTTTCAAAATATTTCTGCAACGAAGCAATACCTTGAGTTTCAAGCAGTTCAAGCGCATGATGCGCCTTCATCACTTCTGCATTCAAAGAAAGAGCGCGCAAAATTTCAATACTTCTGTTTCCACTCGCCATTTGCTGTTGAAGCGCTGCAGTTAATCCAAGAATTTCCTTTTTCGTAACAAAATCTGTTATTTTAATAAAACCCAGCTGTTTAATTTCCTGCAACTTGTTTTTAATGCAAACATCCAGCTGCTTTTTTATCTCAACAAATGCCGGCGGAAGCTCTACCTTGCGCCATTGCATCGTAATTGGCTGAACATAGGGCGCAACATCAGAATCTGATTCTGTCCGTATTTCAACACCTTCAATGAAAAGATTTGAGCACACCTCGTGAATTTTCTCGAGTTCGCTACCAGGACTCGCGGTCAACGCAAGAATCCGTGGAAAATCCGCTGTTCTATTGTATTGTTTCGCAACCCAACAATAAGAATAATCCCCAACAGCACGATGCGCTTCATCAACAACCAGCAGCGACACATTCTTCAAGCTTATTTTAGAGCCAAGAACATCATTCTCCAAACCTTGAGGAGTGCTGAAAATAAATTGCAAATTTTCCCACTCACCCGCGCGCACATCAGGCGGAATTTCACCAGTAAAAACCGCCATTTTCTCTTTTGGCGCTTCAAGATATTTCAAAAATGAATTATAATGCTGATCGCACAAAGGCTTTGTTGGCGCAAGAAAAACAATCTTTGACTGAGGATATTGAGAAAGACGCTGAGCAGCAAGCATCATAGCAATTGCAGTTTTTCCAAGCCCAGTAGGCAGTACAACAAGCGTGTTTTTTGTGGTGCACGTGTTCAGAATAGTTTCCTGATAAAGCCGCGGAGTGAAATCCTTGAGCATGCACACTGCAATCTGAAGCATGCTTTTAAAAGTATTCTGTGTTTTAATAAGACTGGCGCTTGCGGATGTCCAGTCCAGTGAATTTCGCGAATTCCGGCGCTTCGCGCCTGCATTCAGCGAAATTTTGGGATTACTACTGGAAAGGTGATTGCTACGAGGGGGGGGTCTTTAACTGCAATTGTATTCTGCCGTGCCCTTAGTAAGCTTGATCGTGATAATCAAGCGAAATAATTCTTACTGCGTCTTCTTCTATTTTGTATATCAAAACAAAGCTTCCAAAATGAATTCTTCTAAATCCTGCAAGAATGTTTCGCAACGGCTTGAAATGTTCAGGATTCTGAACAAGTTCAACGAGCTTCTTTTGTATCTGTTTAAAAAGAACATTATCTTTTTTCTTAAGTTTCTTCATTGATTTTTCAAATTCATCGCTGAACTCTATTGTGTACAACTTCACAACCCTCGAAGGTATTCTACTGCACCTTTTTGGTTAAATTTTTTTGCACCAACGCTCCGTTTAATTCTATCTTCAATTTCTCTATACCTTTCAATATTCTCGAGAATTACTTTCTGTCGTACAATATCCAGAATGAATTCCTGCAAGCTTCTGTAACCAAGTTCCTGATAATACTCCTGAGATGCTTCAAATAATGGTTCTGGAATTGTAAGACTTATTTGCTTCTGCATCATACTTTAAAATACGTTAAAGTATATAAACTTTTTGGATGATATTATGAAAAAAACAGCTTGAAGTTTACGTACAGGAAAAAAGCACTGCAAAACTACAAAAAAACATTTTTGAGAATATTTGGAAAGAATCAAGCTAAAATCAATGACAAATTCATCTCCATACCAACAGTCGGCAAGTCTATATTAAAATTCTGCAGTACAGCAGGATGAATTTCGCCGAAGAATGCAACTTTTTTGTTTCCAACAAAAGCAGCAGCACATCTGCCAGAGATAAATGAAGAGTGTTCTTCTGGCTTGATAGTGTATGAAATGCCAAGCCTGTCAAGCAAATATTCAACTATTTGTCTGATTTCGGTAAAGTTGGCTGTAGCGTGCGATGAAACAATCGCCAAATGATGTTCGTCATGATAATCAGTACCTTCTCTCAAAGTAACAAGACCTTCTTCAAACACTTTGTATGGCGCTTCTGCCTGCCTGTTTTGCGAAAGCATTGATAAAAGAATTGGCAGTATCAATGTCCGAACACAAGAGTACGTTGCAGAAGTAAAGTTTTCTATTTCAATCATGCTCTGTTTTTTCAAACCCATTTTATCCCACATAAGATTTGGGTCTGACAGAATCTGTGAGAATACTTCCTGACAGCCAAGACCGACACACAAATCACGCAGAGAGTTAATCATTTGAATCTCAGGAAGCGCCGCTCCTCTTGTATGCGTATGAATCTTCAATGGTGTGATGTTGTTGTAACCGTATGCAATGCCAATATCTTCAATGATATCATACTCGTGCATTATGTCCTGCCTGTATGGCGGAATTTTTACATTTTTGCCATCATACTCATACCTGAACCTTGTCAAATGATTGCCGATTTCTTTTTCTGACAATTCAAGCCCCAACCTTTTCTGTATCAAAACCTTGTTCAGCTTCCATTGCTCAAGAGCAAGAAGTGGTGTTGTTTTTGTTTTCTCATCTTTAACAGTCACAGGATGAATGGTGTACCCCCTCATTGACAGCGCATACGCAACAATTACTGCGCACAAGTCAACACCTGACGAGCTTTTTCCTGTCGCTTCAAAGAAAATATTTTTGTCACCAACAGAAAGCCTGCCAGTTGTTTGCGAATTAATTATTGGTGGAAAACTCAACACCTGATTTTTTGCATCAACAAGAATTGGATACTCTTTTTCTTTTGCAAGAATCCATGAGTATTCTTTTCCTTTTGGGTGCTGTTCAAGAATTTGCGCAAGTGAGAGTTCTCTTTCAGCATCAAGAGGCAGAAATTTCAAACTATCAGGCTTCACTGTCTTGTAAGCAACTGAAAAATTTATTTTATCTGCAGGATAAACTCCAATTGCAATATTATCCCTGTGCCTGCCAAAACTATCTGCAAGCTTTTCCTGCAATTGTATCAGAAGCTTAATCAGGTAGTCAGATAATGGAGGTCCCTTTGCAACAAATCCTGCAATAAATGGACGAACTTTTTTGACTGACCTGTCAACAACAATCTGCCCGCCTGATGAAGAAAGCGCAAGTTTTGGAATTCCTGTCTCCTTACCCAACAGCCCTTTGAAAAGAATTGCCAATCCTTCAGGACACCACAAGTATGGCTGGTTTGTATCATTATATTTCACGCTTATATTGTCGCCTTCCTGCACTTCAAGCTCTGCTTTTGCATAATCAAGCAAATCCTTCAAATCATTTATTGACAATTTCCTACCTACCAATGACTCAAAATCTTTTTTTGAAAAAGTAATGACTGGCATCATACCACCTTTGCATTTCTTAACGTGTTAAGATTGCGGCTGAACAAATCGCGAACATCGGATAATCCGAGCCTAAACATGCCAATCCTGTCTATGCCAATACCCCACGCAATTACAGAAACATCCCTGCCTAACAACGGAGCAACAACTTCACTTCTGAAAATACCTGCACCGCCAAGCTCAACCCAGCCAAGCTGTGGGTGTTTTGCGTACAACTCAACGCTCGGTTCAGTAAATGGAAAATAGCCAGGCACAAGCTTTATTTCTTCAGCTCCTGCAAACTCTTTTGCAAACATCTGCAACAATCCGAAAAGATGTCTGAGCGTCAAACCTTCCTCAACAATAATTCCTTCTGTCTGATGAAAATCCGCCAGATGAGTGGCATCAATAACGTCTTTTCTAAAACAGCGGGTTATCCCAAAATATTTTCCAGGAATCCTAATGTCCGGCGACGCGAGCATTCTTGCAGAACAAGCAGTTCCTTGAGTGCGCAACAAAAGCCTTTTTGTCTGCTCAGCATTAAAATCATACTTCCACCCCTGCTCGTGCACTTTTTTAACGGCCTTCACAAATTTTTCATCAAGTTTCCCTTTCTTCGGCTCTTTTACAAAATAAGCATCATGAATATCTCTGGCAGAATGAAACTGCGGCATGAACAACGCATCCATATCCCAAAAGTCAGTCTCAACTATGGGACCTGTCATTTCCATGAAGCCAAGACTCATAAATTTCTCACGAATCCCGTCAAGAAACTTCCTATAATGCTGGTGTTTGCCTGCAAATATTTTAGGAACATTTACTGTTACATCATACTTTCTAAAATTCTTTTTTTGCCAGTCTCCTGTCCGCAGCACTTGAGGAGTCAATGCATCAATTACTTCTGTTTTCATCGCAGAAGATTCAACTACCTGCCTTCCAAGAGGAAGAATGCTTGCACTCACCTGTTTTGCAAGCTCAACACCAACAATGTCTTTTCTTTTTTGAAGCGATTGCAAGATTTCCTTTTCCTCACGATTCAAACTTGTTACAAGAAGCGGAAAAGAATTTTCCAGAAATGACTCTGCAGGAAGCTTTTTCTTTAAAAAACTCTTTCCAAAATCCGTCAATTCAACAATTATTCCTATCTGCTCTTTTGATATATTAATGACATTCGCCTGCTTTAGTTTTCCCATTACAGTATTTGTTTCATTTGCATCAAGCCCAGCATTTGAAGAAAGATACTTCAGCAGCAGTTTCTTATCTTTTTCAAAAACATCCAAGAACTTCCGTTCTGGAAGCTTTTCTTTCTTATATTTCTGTCCCAAAACTCCAAGAACGACAAACTCTTCAATATCCTGATAAATCTGCACAAGCCCCTTGTTTTGCAGCCACTGCAATGCGCGCATAGCTTCAACATCCTTTAAACCGCTTTTCCTGACTATGTCTGCAAAGGGAGTTTTTTGAACTACAAAAGGCAACGCCTTTCGCTCCAAAGGATGAAGGCTTGCTGCAAGCTCCTGAACAGATTCCTTAGGCATGATGCTCTGAACCTCTTGGTTAGATTTATACTTTGTGGTAATTTTTGCGAGTTCAGGCTTTGCCCTCACTCAGCAAAAATTTGGGAATACTCATCTCTCATAGCAGCCCTGTCATTTCCTAAGAACTGATTTACAAGCAGTGTCATCAAACATAGTAACAGTATTATTTCTATCATTTTCTTATTCTCCGTGCTTTAAGTCCACTTGACTTTTTTCTCTATCTGCAGGTTCTGTTAGTGATCTCTGAACAATTTGGTACGCCCTGCATTTTTCTTTGCAGCTCACTCGCCCAGCCTCGAGATAGCAGATTTGTCTGTGGTTGTCAAGGACGTAACATCCGATCCCGACCACCCTGCCATAACCGCTCAAGCCGCTCACCATCCTGTCCAAGTCATCAGCAGCATCAAGATGGTCATAGGAAATGATTTCTTCCTGCAAAGGACAAGGCAGGTCAACATCTTCTTTAAGTCTTTGTCGTACTTTTGCCTTATTTTCTTTTACAGACGCCTCGATTGTTTTTACTGTCATCTTAGTTCCTCTTCACGTTCATACTCCCAATAATACGGGTTACCCTCATCATCCCACCTGATAGGATGAGGATATGTTCTATATTTTTTTGGTGGTTCTTCTCGTGTCCAAAGATAGTGTGGTGCATATTCTCGTTCTATATCACTGCACATTTGGTGCGCGTTTACTTGCCTGTTTACCATCGCTTCTAGACAGACATCTAAACTAGGGTACGTTAGATGCCTGTCTTCATATTCCTCTGCAGTATTCATACGTCTTTGCTCATCTATTTTCATTTTCTTTCCTCCTGCGTTTTAAGCCCGCATGGCTTCATGTTTCTCGCCAGCCATGTTCCAATTGGCGTAAGTTTGACTGGTTTGCCTTTATCATTCTGAGAACTATACTGTACAAGCTGAATTCTTTTGAGCTGGTTGAGATTAAGCCAAATTGCAGAAAGAGAGCAGTCTAGTTCTTTTGCTAAAATGGCAACGATTTGCGTGACAGGTCTTTTGTATGTATTCTGCCTAAGAATATTGAGAATCAATTTTTGTTTAGAAGTCAGACGTTCTTTAGAAAGTCTCAACAATAGAGGCAGCAGATAATCTACTGAAAAGGCAATCAGCACCACTGTGCGAACATTCCTGTTTCCCCTAATTTATGGTTGTCATGTACGCAGGTAAATGGAAGAAATATTTAAACTTGGTGTACAGGAAAAGTTGGAGTAAAAATATCGAGTTCGCTTTGCTCACACGAAATTTTTGATTCATATTTTTGCAGGGTTAATTCTTTGCAAGCCCGGAACCGTGTCAAAGTCTGTATCTGTTGACAGGATTTTATGGCAATCGGCAGTTCTGGCAATGATTGCATGAAGTGCGTCAAGTGGCAGAAGACAGTGTTCTTCCATCATTGAAGGAATAATTTACAGAGAGGTTTTTCAAACCTCTCTATAAGTCATATCTTATGCAATCACAATTTGCAATCTAGTCTTGTCAATAGGCTCAAGAACAATTTCCTGTCCTTTTTTCAAAGCGAGAAAATCTGCAAGTGATTTTGGAATTCTTACATCAAGCGCATTGCCTACCTTTGAAACTTTGCTTCGGGCTCGTAAGCCCCATAGTCCCCTGCGTTTGACTTCTGCTTCGATTTTATCAGAAGCAGCTGATTCAAATAGTGTTTCTTTGCAGCCGCTGCAAACAAGCGCATCAAAAATTCCTATTCTTTCTCCTAAAAAATCATAGTGTATTTTCTTTTTTTCATATTGTCCAGTATTACATGCTGTGCATTTCATTTTCCTTTCCAGTTTCTTGGCCTCCCTAAATGAACAGTTATTATCTTATAACGATTATCTGGCATTCTTTCATACACAACAGTGAAATCTCGATATACAGTCATGAAATGTTCGTTTTCAGGAACTTTTGGTCCTCTGCTTATTGCCTCAGCAATTTCTATTCGTGAAATTCCATCGTCATTAGCTTCATCTTGGGCATGAACAGTCATTACTAAATCTTCTTTTTCCACCATTATGTATAAACATGTAAATATAAGTTATATTTAAAGATTACTAAAGAAAATTCAAGAACAAGTGCAGCGATACAACCTTACTGTTTCATCGTGTGCATGTTCTTCCACGCCGAATCAAACAGTCCTTCCATTGCGCTGGCAAAGAATGGAGTGTTTACCCAAATTCCTACGTCGTAAGTCGGGTGAACTTCCTGATCATCCAAAATCATGAATACTAATTCTTTGCCATCAACAATGCAGAATCTTGCTTTTGAATCAGTTGCACGGATTTCTGCAATGCTCGACATATCTTTAAAAGCATCTTTTGTATCTTTGTTTAATGGCGCGGCTATTCTGATGCTAACACCATGTTTTTTTAGTTTTTCAAAAACACTCTTCAATCCTTCAACCTTTCTCAACAATCCTTCTGCAGTTGTCATGATAGTTACACTCTTTTCTGCATTTCTTATTGTGAGTTCAAGATGGCTGTACAAGTTATGCCTGCCCCTAAGACTGCCAGACAAATCTGCTGGTTCAACAAGCTCAATGCCTTGATTATGCAACTGGTTCAGTTCAGTTAATACATCAGTGTTTTTTAAATCCGTCAGCCGTGTCATCCGTTCATCGGCTTCTTCCTTAACATTCTTTTTAACGCGCTCCAATACTTCAGAAGGCGGAACAGCAATGTACTTAATCGGCTTACCAAGCTTCATGATTACAAATCCTTTGCGTTCAAGACTTTCAAGAACATCATAACTTCTGCTTCTTGGAACATTTGCTATGTCTGACAATTCTCCTGCTGTTGCAACACCCCTTGATAACAAAGCAGTCCAAATCTTGACTTCATAAAGATTAAGCAAAAAATACCGACGAAGTTTACTCAAAAATTCTTCTTTGACAATCATTTTAATCCCCTTTTGCGTGAAAACTTTTTTTCTTAACTGCGTGGTTAGGAATAGCTTCTATTAATATGTTTCGAATTTTCCCGAGTTCGCTCGGCCGCGCCTCACTCACACGGGAAAATTCTGGGAATGACTACTGGGGCAAAATAATGGCTACGGTTTTGCTTTACCGTGGCATAATTTCATTTACTGTAGTTTCTCTTGAATTTGCCCTGAACACAGTGCCGAAGGCACGGAGTTCGGGCAAATTCTTGGTTAGATTGAGTATCTTAACAGAGCAGCAATGTTTCCCAAACCTGCAAGCTTTTTCCCGCCTGCATGGTCTGCACACACAACTGTTATTGTTCCGCCGGAATTATCAACTTTCCTGAGAAACATGTCGATTTCTGCATAAGTTCCTTTTTCCTGATTTGCCACGATAAAAGCATCAGTGATTAACAATTGCCTGACAGCACCTGCTTCTGTTGCAGAATGCACCTCTTTCAGTCCATAAACTGCAAGCTTGCTGTCTTTTTTTATCTCTGCAAGCAAAGAATCAACCGCCTGCATTTCATGCGCTGTTCTTGAAGCAGTAAGAGCGTTCTTTGTCTGCGGCGAAGAAATCACTTCATTTATTGCATTTTCATCAACAGAAGAGCATGACACTAAAATCATCTTCTTTTTCAGTTCAGCATCTTTTAATTCTTTCAGCAACTCTTCCTTCCAAAAAGACGGACTTGCAAGAATAATAGTTTGCAGTTTAAACCTCTTGTCATACTCTTTTATACCCTCAAGTATTGTCTGGTAAAAGCTTACTTTTGATTTTGTCTGCATGCGTTTTTTGGGAACTTCACCGCGCAAATGGGAAAGAAACTCTGCTCCAGTTCTTTTCAGCAAAGCAATGAATGCCTCTTCGCGGTCAAACAAAACAATTATTGTTGGAAGCATTTTTTCCTGCGCAGCTTCCTTTAATCTTTCAAGCTGGTAACGAGGCCATTGCTCTTTTGTAAGGTTAAACGCAGAGCCTTCTTCCAGATTTATTGTGTGGTAGCTTCCTGCAGGAATATCCTCTTTACCCTCAATTATTTTGCCTGAAACCCGCAGAAAATGAGGGGAACATTCCACTTTTTCAACACAAATGGAAAGAATAACTTTTCGTCTTGTAATTGCTGCCTTTTCTTCCCCAATCTTGATTTTTCTTTCAGTTTGTGCAGTTAAAACATCATTTGGAGCAATAATCTGCGACAAATGCCACATGTCGTCAGCAGAAGTAATCCTAATCTGCATTGTTCCTTGCTTTGGAACTGTTGTGAGAAGCTGCATAATGTGTGATATTACACTTGAATAATTAAAAGTACCGATAAATCTCGTGTTTGAAAGTGCATATTTCATCAAAGAAATCATTTTAAAGAAATAGGTTTTCTCAAGTGCATGAACTTACAGAGTAGAGACGAATTGGAACAGCTGTTGAAACATCACTATGCACTCAAGGCACAAGATTCACAGTACAACAAACAACTTGAAGAACTTGTCCAAAAAATAAAGAATGGGCACAGCACAGGCGATCCAATAACAGATTTTCTCATTGTTAACACCGAATCAGTGGATAGCGACCTTGGAAAACGGCTTTACTCATTGCAAAAAGAAATCAATGAAAATCAAGGCAAAAAAGTGCTGGTGTTAGCGCATCATAAAACGTCCAGAGAACAAACTGGATGTTTTGGAGGAGGGTATTTAAGCATAAATTTAGAGTTGCTTCAGCTTGGCGTAATCAATGGAACTCTTAACGTCGATGTTAATAAAGAAGAATTGCTGATTCCAACAGGCAAATATTATTCAGAGGACAAATTACATGAAGGACCGATTCAGATTCCTTTAACAGAAATAATTTGCATTGACAATTGGGGACCGGCATACCAATTTGGAATGTTACATGGATGCATGCAGGGTTGGCATGAACATTCTCAAAACACTCACAAGATAACAGTACTTTTTGGAGACAAAACAGTTGATACTTATTTCAGGATACCTCCATGGATGTTTGAAGGA
This sequence comes from Candidatus Aenigmatarchaeota archaeon, assembly GCA_016198725.1. Taxonomy (GTDB): domain Archaea; phylum Nanobdellota; class Nanobdellia; order Woesearchaeales; family ARS49; genus JACQIC01. The sequence continues at coordinate 11,305 of JACQIC010000053.1, forward strand.
CCATTATTTGAAAAAATAATGCACGACATTAAAAAAGATAACGCTGAAGAATGGGTTGCATTTTACAAAAAACTTCCCGAGAAACCTGCACAATACTTGTGTTATACAAAAGCTTTACAAGCACTCGGTCTTGAAGTTCCACCAGATTTCAAGCAAGCATATGATACATTACAGGAAAAACGCAAAACAGAAATTCTTGAAAAACTCAATCAAAGCGTTAACAACTGCAAAACGTCATTTGATGATTTGGAAAAAGCATTAAAGCCAAACCTTGCAGAACTTGTTGAGCTTGGCATTGCTGATGAACCTCGTTTAATAACAATGGCGCCAGGAATGGAAGTTGATTTTGCCAAATACATTAAAGGTTTGTGTGAAAAGTATAACATTAAAACAGAACCATAGTTCTCATTAATTTTCCCTGAGTAAGCACGAAGTGCGAACTCGGGAAAATTTTATATAGTCTGTAGAGATTGAACTGCTAAAAGAGGTTATTATGAACAATAGAAAAGCCCAAGCAGCAGGCCTGATAGGAATCATCACACTGCTAATCATCTTTTACATAATATTCCTTCCACCTCTTGAGCGCGAGAAGCTTCTTTCGCCTGAAAAATTTGAGAACGTATCTTCAACTGGCGTAAAAAAGTTCCTTCTTGACCTGCCTGTTGGATTCCTGAGTGCATTGCAGGAAAAAGAAATCACGCATCCAGTACCAAATGTTGTTTTGGAGGAAGTGGCTGAAGCCAAAGTACTTCTCGAAGTGCCACCGTTTGTTGTAAAGCGCGGCTGGATCGGAGAGCAGAAAAAGACATTCTTATTTCCAATCAAAAATCCTGAAACCACAAAAAATGTTCAGCTCGTTTTCTCGCTGGCAAGATTCAGAGGCATGCTGAAAGTGAAAATTAACAATATTGATGTGTTTGAAGGCACGCTTAACACCCTCCAACCAGAGCCAATTTCAATAAAATCAGACATTCTTCAGCAGCAAAACACTGTCGAAGTTGAGGCAACAGGAACAGGAATATGGTTTTTGCCAAGAATTTTTGAACTGCGCAACGTAAAAATAATTGCTGATATTATAGAGCCGGCAAAACTCGAGGCATCACACATTATCCCAATAAGTGCAGGAGAAAAAGAAAATTTAGACCACGGCACATTGCGGTTCTTTGCAATCTGCGATGAAAATAGGGTTGGCAGCATCTCAGCTCTGCTTAATGGCAAGCAGATTTTCAAAGCAACACCTGACTGCGGCAGTATCAACCAGCAGGAATTATTTGAAGAAGATTTTGTTGAAGGCAAAAACCTTTTAACATTCCTGCTTGACAAGGGAAATGCAAGACTTGAACAGCTGACTCTCAAAAACAGGTTAAAACAAGCGCAGCCATTTGTGCAGTTTTTCCAAGTTGAGAAAGCTCTTAAACGAGCGACTCTTAAAATAATTTTTGTTGATGACAAGTCAAACAAAAAAGCAGAGCTAAACGTGAATGGCCAAAAAACAATCATTGACCAGCAAGTTTCCTTGTTTGAAAAAGACATCACAAAAGCAATCAAGCTTGGCAACAATTTCGTTTCCTTAACGCCACTAACTGATTTGAAAATCGTCTCTCTGCAGGTTGTTGCGGAATAAGAATGGCAGTAAAAGAATGGCTGCGGCAAAAGGCAACAGATATTAGTGGAACACTAGCTCTTGAACCAGCATACGCTGCCGTCAAGCGAGGATTAAATAGTGCTTGGTCTGGCATTAAAGCATCGCCGAGTGTTGCTGCTGGAACTGCAGTAGCAGGTGGTGCAGCAGTAGGAGGAGCAGTTGGTGCGGCGGCAAATGCAGTGCGACAAAGAACAGAATCAGCGCAGGCAGAAACAAGAATACAAATAGCACCTTGGGAAACGCATCATACTTCACGACTCGTTTCAGGGATTATAAGCGTGATTATACTTGCAGTACTTTCGCGTTTTGTGTTTCCCCTATTTGGTTATCCCTCAAATTACTGGCTTGTTGTTTTTGTTTTAGGCAGTTTTCTGGCTTGGGCGTACACTGATTACGTAAGAACAGGAACGCTTCTTAGCAGACATTATTACGGCTTGACAATAGTGATATTACTCTTGACTTTCTTTTTTGCACTAATCAATATAGGACTCATTTTGTTTTTAGGACTTACTATCCTTCACATTGTCTGGCGACTCACAGAAGGAAGAGGGATTCCAGCATTCGACGTGCTGCTTGCAGGAGCGCTTCTTGGAATCATAGGTTACTTCCTTCTAAACTCACCAGTTGTTGGTGTCATTGTTTTTTTGGTTGCGGTAACAGGTGTGTTTCTACCAACATTTTCTGTAACACTCCTCATGTTTCTTGCAACAATGATTGGAACACTCGTGCTTTTTCAACGGCTGCCATCAAGCAGCCTTACAGTCGTTGCGCCCATCATCCTGCTTGGACTGTTTGTCATGGCATTTGTGCTAATAGAACAAAACCGTGCTGCAGGAATATTCAGCCTGCTCATTCTGATTACTGTCACCATCAGCCTCTTTTGGTTTGGCGGGATTCCTGGCGTTGAAAGAGAGTCTGTCATAGGACAAGGAGCAAAAGTTATGAAAGAATCAATCCTTCAAATTCCACAAAGTGCGCGTGTTGCAATGCGAAATCTTCAGAAATCTTACGAGCGAGACGTAGCATACGCGAAAGGAGACTATGCCGCATCACAAATTGATGAAGACTCAAAACGTGACTTAGGAGTTCAGCTTGAAGAACTCAAAGCATCTGAAGAAAGAACATTTGAAGGTATGCCCGCATCATTTTACACCACGCTAAAAGCAGAAGCGCTTGACAAGCCGATAAACATCATCGCATCATGCACGATAGATGAACAAAACATAGAACTACTTGGCTGTGAAACAAAAGAAGGCGAAAACTGCAAAATAACAGTTGAAGGAAAAGAAACAACCAACCTTGACTGCGTTGCAGAAAATCTACCTGCAGGAACTCACACTGCAACATTATCTGCAAACTTTGACTTTACCACAAGATCCTATCTGCCAGTATATTTAATGGAAAAAAATAAGCTGCGCGAACTCATCAAACGCAACCTCGACCCGCTAAAAGGGTATGATATAAAAGAACCAGTTGCGACAACAACAAAAGGACCAGTGCGTGTAGGAATTGCAGTTGGCGCACAGCCGGTAGGAATCGGGCTTCAGACAGGAGAGCCGGGACCAACAATTGCAGTCACAATTGATAATACATGGGAAGGAGAAGTCAAGGAAATCAAAAATGTTTTAATATTCCTTCCAAAAGGAATAAGAATTACTAAAATTGCAGGAGCGCGCGTACTTGGCATACCATTCAAGCAAACATGTGACGGAGTAAGACAAATCGATGAACAGGAAGCAAGACTCTGCGACGAAACAATAAATGCCTACACTATCACACCAGAATCTGCAGATGAAGCATTTGGCTCTTTTGTTTCATTCAGAGCGTATACCCTTACAGGCGAGGGATTGGAGCTTGGGCCTGCGCCAATAACCACTCGAAACATAAGAGTTTCAGTTATATATGAATATTCGCTTGAAAAAGAAAAAATATTTACTGTAGAACAACCAATGCGTTCTGAAAGTGAACAAGACATACAAACCGTGACAGTGGCGTCTCATGCAGAACAAGAAGCAAGCGACAGGGATGAATAAAATGAAAAAACTCACACTGCTCTTGCTCCTGCTTTTTTTACTTATCACTGTTGCTTCCTGCAAGCCATTTGAAGGACTCATCCGAACTCAGCCAAAACAATTACAGCTCTTTGAAGTACACACTGGCGCAACAGGAGTTGAAATGGCATTTGTAGAAAACGCCCCGCCTGCAGAAGTTTACGAAAACAATCTTTTAGAGCTTGCAGTAGAAGTAGAAAACACCGGCGGGACAGATGCTGAAGGAGTAACTGTTTTTGGCATACCAACAGATATCATGACAATCAAACGAGGAACAGAACGCAACACTTTCACACTAAAAGGGAAAACAGGAACCTTGCCAATAGGCGACAGGGAAAGATTTGTCATTCTCACGCAAGCAAAAGAATTACTGGAAGAAAGACAAACAACAACTGTAACAGCAAATACCTGCTACAAGTACAGCACTACAGCAATGAGCATCGTCTGCATCAAGCCAAAAACGGCATTACAACGTGAAGTCAGCGAAATATGCACGCCACAAGTAAAAAACTTCAAAGAAGGGCAGGGAGGACCTGTAGGAGTGGTAAAGATTGAAAAACCGATTGTCACGCCACTAAACAATGGAATCAAGCCCACAATAATTCTGCACATAAGAAATCTCGGAACAGGAATAGTAGTTGCAGAACCACATTATGAAGAGTTCTGCAGAAGCCGCACACAGCTGAGACAAAGAGACGCACTGGTGAACATCGTAACTGTAAACGCAAAACTATCCAACCAACAACTCACCTGCACGCCAAGTCAAGTACTGCTTGAACAAAACACAGAAGACACAGCAGTAAGCTGCAGTATTGAACAAGGATTTGCGGATGAAGCAGGAACTTATGAAGCCCTACTTGAAGTAAAACTCACATACGGCTATGTTGAACAGAAAACAAAAAATGTTGTCATAAAGAAAATATTATAAATACAAAAATAAAACATGCTACACATGACAAGAAAAGTGGTGTTAGTCTTTATTCTTTTGTTAGCTTCCTGCACACAATTGCAGCCTGCATCCAAAGAAGCAGTACAAGCGCAGCAATTCAGGACAGGCACAGAAGGAATCAACGCAGTGTTCCTTCAAAACCTGCCGCCCTCACGAGTTTTTGACACAGAACCGCTCAGCGCAACGCTTGAACTTGAAAACAAAGGCACTGCCCGCGTTGGAGGACCAGGAGATGCAGTTTACCTTTCAGGATTTGACCCTTCAATCATAACAGGCATTCCCACAACAGGAATCAGAATGCCGGACATACAACCACGAGACCAATTCACACCAGTTGGAGGAAAAGACACCGCGTCATTCAATGCAAGAATAGCGTCCCTCAAAAACAAAGGAATTGACAAGTACCCCGCAAGACTTCAAGCAACCATCTGCTACAACTACAGAACAACCGCTTCTGCAAACGTGTGCATAGACCCAAACCCTTTTTCTGCAACAATACAACAAAAAGTGTGCACTCCAGCAAGTGTTGGACTGGGAAGCCAAGGAGCACCTATTGCGATAAGTACAGTAGAAGTAGACCCTGCATTAGGAAAAACACGGTTCAGAATAAGAATACAAAATTCTGGCAGAGGAGAAGTTTTCAAGCCTGCAGCGCTCAACAAGTGCAGTCCATACAGTGAAGGACCGAGATTTGACGAAATAGACTTTGTAAAAGTGCTCAAAGTCAGCATACAAAACAGAAACTTACGCTGCAACCCCCTTGTTGAGCAGCACTTAAGACTAACAGGAGGAACAGGAACACTCTTCTGCGAATTTGACGGACTTACCGGCACAGCAACATACATCAGCCCACTTGTGATAGAACTTGAATACGGCTACAGAACAACGCTTATGCAAAGCGTAGATATCATACCAGGCACATAGAAAAATTTAAATATGTACTCACAAGATGAAGACTGATGCGCAGCAAGTATATTATTGCAGTCATGCTCTTACTCATCCTTTTCTCGTGCACAAAAAAAGAATCAGAAGCACTTGAACTCAAAAGTCCATTCATTGGCGGAAATACAGGACTCGCAATAGCATTCCAAGGATTACGAAAAGACGTGTTTGATG
>JACQIC010000059.1 GCA_016198725.1 Candidatus Aenigmatarchaeota archaeon
AAAGCTCAGGCGTGACTGTCCCACAAGAAAAAGAATGAACAGCGCTTTCTTAAAAGACATCAAGCGCCACAAACTACACTACTTCGGGGAAGTCTGTCCATAGTAATATTTATATATTAGCCCTCCGTTTTTTTGCCTCGTGAGCGACAACAAAATCATGCAAAAGATGGTGTCAAATCTTGTCGAACAGACTGTTCAGCAGAATGATGAAGTAAATAATTTCAAAAAGATTCTTCCAAGTTTAATCGAGAAAGGCATTGATAACATTAATTTGTCTATGTTTAATGAAGAGACAAAAAAACAGCTTCTTACAGTGCTCGGAGATGAGTATGTTAGAAAAGGACGCCCTAATGACGCGATTAAAGCATTTATTCTGGCTGGCGAACGCAGGAAACTTGTTGCCATTGGCGATGACTACCAAAAAGTTGGACTGTTCTCAGATGCGATTAACAGCTACAAGCTTGCCAACGCAACTGAAAAACTTTTTGCGGTTGGCGTGAAGTGTCTTGAAGAAGGCAAAATTCCTGACGCGATTAATGCATTTAGAACAATAAACAGCGTTGAAATGCTTTCGCGTGTTGGCGAAGTATGCGTTCAAAAACAAAAATATGATTATGCACTTGAGGTTTTTGCAGCGATTGATAACAAACAAAAACTGATTATGGTTGGCGACCTTGCGCTAAAAGAACATCAATTAGCATATGCTGCCAAAGCTTTTGAGCTGGCAGGAGATTCTGAGAAACTAAATAAGTTCGGAGACCTTTGTCTTCGCGAAGGCTTGTTTTCAACCGCCCTTCGCACATACACGCTGGCAGGCAATACAATGATGGTACAGTTTATTAACGAAAACTTTTCAAAAAGCCTATGAAATGCCCACAACACAGACGCGACACCACAGGAACATGCGTGTGGTGCGGTAAGCGACTTTGCCCAGCGTGTGTTGGAAAGCAAGACGGCAAAAAACTGTATTGCGACAAGTGCGCTGTTTCTCTCGCACCTTTTAAAATAGATGACAACGGTGTAAAAAGAGTTGAGCAACAAGTGTTGAACAGGGAGGAACCATGGACATAGAGGAATTAAAAAAACTCAATAGTTTGACTGTAGAACTTAAAAAACATGGCATGTCTGCAGATGACGCATTCAAGCAAGCGGAGTCTTTGCTGAAAACAAAGGAAGACACGACTGCCGTTGTTTCACAACCGCAAACTGCACTTTCCCAGGATTTTCTACTTGAAAAAAAGTTTAATCTCATGATTGACATGAACAACAAAAAATTTCAGGAAGCAATTAACATATTACAAGGACACATCAGCAAGTTGTCGCAGGAACTGGCAAATGTCCGTAATGAGCTCGCCGAAGCAAAGCATAAGCCAAGAGAGTCAAAAGCAGAAGTTTCAAAGGAAAAACAAGAATCCTTCCCAAAACAAGAAGTTCACCCAAGACAAGGACAATTTTCTCCAGCAGACGTATCAATAGAGAAAATGTTTTATTTTGGTAAAAAATAAACATGTCTGAAAAAATTGTTTTGGGCATTGTGCTGATTCTCACAGTCGCCATCGGCGCAATAGGCTACTACCAATACATAAGTTTTGAAAACATTCGGACAACGCAGGCAGCACAGTACCAGTCTTTTCAGCAAAGTTTGCAAAAAACACAAGATGAACTCCACGGAAATATTGATTCTCTTGACAAACTTCTACAAAACGAAATTCATAAAACTGCAGTCCTTGAACAAGAGCTGACAGGAAAAGTCTCTACTGTAGAACAAGCAGTAAACCTTACAAGAAAAGAGAACGAACGCAGTCTAAACGTGCTAAGCAGTCAGTTGGAAAAAGTTGAGCAAACGTCAACTGAAAAAATAAGCACGCTCGAAGAGCAGTTAAAAAATGTCAGGATTACAAACAAAGACTTTTCCGCCATCATCAAAGATGTTATAAAAACAGTTGTAAGCGTAAAAACTGACAAAGGAATTGGAAGCGGAGTGATAATTGACAGCAGAGGGTACGTGCTGACAAACTTTCACGTTATTTCAGGCGCGGCAAAAGCAGCAATCATAACATATGACAAACAAGCCCATCCTGTAAAGCTTATCGGCACCCACGAAGCGACTGATCTTGCAGTTATACAGATTGCAGAAGAAGGAAGCTACTCTGCTCTTGATTTTGAAACTCGCGACGCCAGAATAGAAGTTGGCGCCAAAGTTGTTGCTGTCGGCAACCCAGGAGGGCTGGAGTTCAGCGTTACTGAAGGTATCATAAGCAATGCAGAGCGCACGATCAATGATGTTGCGTACATCCAGCATGATGTCCCTATTAATCCAGGCAACTCAGGCGGCCCGCTTGTTAACATTCAGGGAAACATAGTGGGAATTAACACTCAGAAACGAGAAGGTTTCGAAGGAGTTGGTTTTGCCATTCACGCCAAAGTTGCAGAAGCAATATCAAGAGAAATAATACTGCAGGCTACACAGTAAAAATTATTTAACTGCAACTAATTATTTGACTGCAACTTCCAGTTCTGCTTCTTTTTTCAGCACAACCACTTTGTCCAGCGCCTCCCAAGGCAAGTCTTGTTTGCCAAAGTGACCGTAACAGCATGTTTTGTGATAAATAGGCAGTTTTAACTGAAATTTTTCAACTATATCTTTTGGTTTTACTGGAAAATGCGTTCTAATAAGCTCAGAAAGCTTTTCCTCACTGACTTTCCCTGTTCCAAATGTGTTGACATGAATGCTTACCGGCGCAGCCACACCAATAGAGTATGCGAGTTGTATTTCACACTTTTCTGCCAATCCCGCACCAACAATGTTTTTTGCAATATACCTTGCAGCGTAAGCCGCACTTCTGTCAACTTTACTGCTGTCTTTGCCGCTAAACGCCCCGCCCCCATGTCTTCCTGCACCGCCATACGTGTCAACAATTATCTTTCGACCGGTCACACCTGCGTCAGCGTACGGACCACCCCTGACAAATCTTCCTGTTGGATTGGTAAGAATTTTTGTGTGCTCATCAAGCCAACTGCCGCATACAGGCAAAATCACGTGCGCGAGCAAATCATTTCTAAGTGTTTGCTGGTCAACATTTTCGTGATGCTGCGCAGAAACAATCACAGTCTCAACTCTGACAGGCTTATCATCTTCATACTCAATCGTAACCTGAGTTTTTCCATCCGGACCAAGATATGGCACAACACTTGTTTTTCTAACCAAAGACAACCTGTGCGCGAGCTTATGAGCCAGCATAATTGGAAGCGGCATAAGTTCTGGCGTTTCGTTGCACGCAAACCCAAACATCATTCCCTGGTCACCTGCACCCTGCTCTTTTTGAACTGAAGAATCAACACCCTGCGCAATATCAGGAGATTGTTTTTCCAAATGAACAAGTACTGCGCAAGTTTCTGCATCAATGCCATATTGTGATTTTGTGTACCCGATATTTTTCAGCACACCACGTACAATCGTAGGTACGTCGATTATTGCTTTTGTTGTAATTTCTCCTGCCACCACTACCATCCCTGTTTTCGTCAAACTCTCAACAGCCACTCTGCTTTCAGAGTCTTGCTGCAAGCACGCATCAAGTATCGCGTCGCTGACCTGATCACAAAGCTTGTCAGGGTGTCCTTCTGTAACTGATTCTGATGTAAAAAGTGTTTTTGCCATAGCCGTACCTCATAGTTTGAATTTGACTGAAAAGATGTTTATACAGGTTTTATATATCTGCGTGACAGTTTGATTCTTTTAAGAATTTTTGTATACTATAATATAAATATTTAGATACTGGACTTTGCAGACTTAGTCATTCTCCACTCTTGGAGCGAGAATAAATGACAGGTTTACTTTGTCCACTACAGTGTAGTCCAGCCGTAAAGGATAATCTTGATTAAACGAAACTGTTACTGTTGAAGAAAGTTTTGAGCCAAGCATCATTTTTTTCAAGTATTCCAACGAGTATTTTGACCTTAGCTTCGCAGTTGTTTCTGACTTTATCTTATTCTCTTCAGTTGCCGCAATTTCAACATGCGCTTTAGACGTGTCTCCTTCTGCAAGCACAGAAAACTTCTCAGGCTCTGCTATAAAACTCACTGATTCGCCCACAATGTCTGCATCATCAATCGCGCTGTTCAACACTGTTGAAGGAAGCTTTATCACAACCGGAAATGAAAGATTTGGCACACGTTCATTACGTTCTTCAACATCAATAATAGGCAAACTAAATTTGCGCACAGAATCAGAACGGATCGTAACCTGAAGCTTGTTATCAAAAACTTCAAGCGTAAGTATGTCTGCCGCACTTACCCTGCGCAGAATTTGTTTGAGATTCGGCAAGTTAATGGCGAGAACAGCATCTTTTTCAACATCATACTCTGTAAATGCACTGGCCAAAAGCTTATAGAGCACCATGGCGACATTTGCAGGATCCATTGCAACAAGCTCCAAACCATCTTTCGTAACCTTAAATCGTGCTTCATTGACGAGTTCAGAAATAATAGTAATACTATCTTTGAAATATGTCGCATCTGCAAGTGTTAGTTTCATTTGTGTTCCCTCTGAAAAGGCGGTGCTGGCTCCTTTATAAATTTTATCATATTCTGCTGACGAATCCTGGCCTTGGCTCGAAGAGGTCTCCTGCTCGTTTGAGTTTTTGCACGACGTCATCCACTTCGTTTTCTGAAATTCCTTTTTCTCCTGCCGCCTTGACGAGTTCGTTTATAGCGATTGTTTTGCCGTGTTTGCCTTCGAGTTCATGGACGAGTTCTTTTATTGTTATTACTTTGTTTCGTGTTTGTGCAGACATCTCTGTTGCTATTCTGTCAATATCGATTGTTCCTGTTTTCTCATCATATGCCACCTGGCGCAGGCAATAATCAATGATTTCGACTGCTTTTTTGGCATCTTTCTGCAATACTTTGTCGCGAAGGTGCAGTCTGGCATTTGCTTCACTCAAACGAACAAGCGCTTCAAGCTGCCGCGCCGATATCGGAATGCTTTTCACTCCTTCACCAGAAGCACTTGCGCGCATTTTAATGTAGTAGCTCTCAATTTCTTCAATAGCCGCGTCAGTAAGCTGCGGTGCACATCTTTGCCGCGCATAGGCTATGTATTTTCTCAGGAAGTCAGTGGAAAGTGTTTCTTCCATTGCAGAAGTTGTTTTGTGCAACTGCAGGATGAACCGCGCCATTTTTTCATCTTTTTTCTGGTCAGGTATGTCTTTAATGGGAAAAATCAAGTCAAACCTGTTAATAAGTGTTGGAACAAGAGTTATTTGATTCGCAATAGTGTCATAAGGGTCAAAGCGCCCGAGTTTTGGATTTGCAGCAGCCAACACTGTTGTTTCACAGCGAAGAGTTGCCTGAATATTTGCTTTACTGATAGTAACTGTTTGACCTTCAAGTGCTTCATGCATGGCAGCAGTATCCTCTTTACTCATCTTGTCCAGTTCATCTATGCAACAAACACCCATATTGGCAAGCACGAGCGCACCTGCTTCAAGGCTGAAGCCACCAAGAAATTCGTCGCGGACAACGCTCGCAGTCAGACCTGCACCGCTGACTCCTTTTCCGCTGATAAACCTGCCGCGCGGAGCAACATGCGCTATTCTCTTTAGCAGCTGGCTTTTACCTGCGCCAGGATCACCCACAAGAAGAATGTGAATGTCCCCTCTTGTTGTTATGCCGTCATCGCGTGTTTTTTTAACGCCGCCGACAAGCTGGAGAACAAGTGATTCTTTGATTTTTTCGTGCCCGAAAATGCTCGGCGCAATTGCCTGAGTCATAGTTTTAATCAGTTTAGGATCCTGTGAAAGTTCAAGAATTTTTTGCTCTTCATCAGGTGTTATTTTAATGTCTGAAAAATCTTTTTGAGCAGGCTCGACATGGTTTGCTTCAAATATAATGTCAAACGTGGTGCTTTGCCCTCCCTGTTTGGTTATCTTAGGCACTTCTTTCACAAACCCAGTTGTAATAATTCTACTGCCAGGATTTGTTCGTTTTTCTGTGAGCGGACTCACCAAGTCATTTTTGAACAACAGATTTATTCTTTTTGGCTGGGCGCCCCCTTCAAGCTGCTCAGGCACTTCTTCAAGAACAAGTCCCTGCGCATCAACAAGCTCTTTTGACAGCAGCCTGAATTTTCCTTTTCGTCCACAACTGCAAGTAAATGGCTCTTTGAATTTTGTGTCAAGTTGAAGTATGTTAAGCGCGTTTCCACAGCTGGGACACTCGAATTTTGCTGAAGTGACCTGCGGGCGCACATCCCCTTTGTTGCGAACAATTCCTTCAATACAGATGAACTTGTTGAGGTGCTGACTTCGTATGTCCCTGATTAATATTGTTGAAGAAGGCGGTATATTTCTAAACCGCAGTGTAAAACCTTTGGTGTCGCCTGTTGTTTCAAGCTGAGAAACTGCAAGTTCTGCCGCTTTAAGCACTTCTTCCGGCTGGTCAAGAAACTGGTCTGCTATAGTTATATCGTGCTGTGCAAGGTCTGCAAAATTTACCGCAAGTGACTTGCTGCCTGTTCGCGCCGCTTCAGCTATCTGCGCATAATACTGTTTTTCAAAGAAGTCCTGAAGTTTGATTATAAGTTCTGTTGCGTCCACGTACTAAAAATTGTTTACCCGAGCCAAAATTAAAATCGCCACCGCCAATAAAATAATTTGTGGCTAGTTTTTTATTGCTAGAAATTCCGGCATGTCCCAACAAACTGATGC
>JACQIC010000060.1 GCA_016198725.1 Candidatus Aenigmatarchaeota archaeon
AAAATATATTGGAAAAGAGCTTGACACCGATATTTTTTTTGCTACATTTCTATTTAGTATAGGTTCTTTGACGATATAAAGACATAGGGCGCAAGATGGCAGCAAAAGGACGACCGCAATATCTAGGACTGCTTATGCTTTTTGTTAAACTTGGTCCAAAAATCTTCCCGCTTATCTCAAAAGTTCTCAAAGGCCTCTTTAGTCTAAAAGCCGCTGGAGCGGCTGCAAGCCTTGGTTTGTATTCATATCTTTTAACTTGGGAAATGGGAGTTTCTCTGGTTATCTTTATTTTGGTCCATGAATACGGACATCTTTGGGCAATGCAACAGTGCGGACTAAAAACTAAGGGAATTTTCTTGATTCCGGGATTTGGCGGGGTTGCAATGGCCGCAGAGAAGTTTAGAAGCGGGCGAAACGAAGCATACATAGCTATCATGGGTCCCGTCTTTGGCCTGTTTCTCGCGATTCCATTATTTGCTCTCTATGTATTAACAGGAAATCAGCTGTATATGGCTATTACCAGCTTTGTTGTATTCATCAATTTACTGAACCTGCTCCCCATAAATCCTCTGGACGGAGGGCGTATTGTAAAAGCGATTACATATTCAGTAAAAGAGTCGTGGGGATTTTTTGCCATGTTTGTATCATTTCTTGTTTCTGCTGTTTTGGCTTTCCATTTTGATTTTGGGTTGCTCGGTTTCATTGCACTCGTGGGGCTATATGAAGTTATGAGCGACTACGGCGTTCTTGACTCTATGGGAAAATTTATGCGTACACTTCTGCGCATCTTTGGTGCATGGATGTTATATTTGCTAATTTCCATTTTGATAGAAAAGGGGTCTCTCGTGGGTAATGGAGGCGCCTTCGGGCTGTTGCTTTTTAGTCTTACTGTCCTTGCTGCGTGCGGAATTTTGGTTGCTTCTGGTTTTGATGCGTATAAAAGAACAAATGGAAAAATTATTACTTACCCGGTGGATATAATTGCAGATTTCTTTGCGGGGATAAAAGAATTCTTTTCTCTCAAACATAAAAATCTTAGAAGAATAGATGGTCACGAACAAATGGATAAAAAACAACTTCTTCAATATTCTCTGTACTACATACTTATTTTTCTTGCGCACATTCCCGTCATTGTCTATGCTGCGAAAATATCTAATTTTGGTCTTGCGGCAGAAATGTTGAAATAACCTCATTACCCGACAAACTGTCGGGTTTTTTATTAACCCAATACAGTAATTTGTGGAGTTTGTTGCAAAAACAAATCTAGTGTGATAAAAATATTTTAGAATTACACAGTCACCGAAGGGTTTGTAAATGCGTAAAACCATTTTGCTGACGGCCATGGCTACATTCTTTGTTGGTATTGGTGCACTATTTTTTGCATTTGAAAATCACAAAAGAAATGATTCTCCAACCATTGAAATTGTTGATAGGACTCCGAACATGGATGAGCAGTGGCAAAAGATCAAGGACAATGAACACTGGGTGCTTGACCGCAGTTCCTTTGTTGGAACCAGCAATGCTCAGCCGTATACATATCGGTTAAAAACAAATGATAGCACTGTTGGTTGTTCTGTAACTCCCGTTTTTAACCAAAACACTATTCTGACTGATGTGATTTACGGTGTAGTTATTTTTGAAGAAGGTACTGATTACGTTTCTGAGGCCTCGCAGATGAAAATAAATAATAAAGGACGGATGATATCGTCTCAGATTGTATCAAATGAAAGGTATGATTTTAACATTGTTTGTAAGCAATATATTTCTCAGCTACCTCCGTATGTAAGAATATTTTTTTTCCAAAATCAATAAGTTTTATGCCCCTCATATGGGGCTTTTCATTTTCTCAAAATATTGCGGGAGCGGGACTAGACGACTACATCGTCAGGTGATTTTCCACCTCGCTCTGCCTATTCGTCGACAGGCAGGCTCGTATGGAAAATCCTTTCAATTCCCGCACACGAGTGAAGCAGTTCACTCGCTTCCCGAAAATATACAAAACGGAAAATGCCCCACAAGGGGGCATTCCGTTTTGATATTGCGGGAGCGGGAATTGAACCCGCTTCTCAAGGTTATGAGCCTTGCGACTTACCATCCGTCCCTCCCGCGATATGGTAAGCATGATATCGCACTTGAAGAGAATTATCAACTAACAAAAAGAGCCCGCTATCGGGCCCGTGTCTTCTATTGAGAATTTGTATAGTGATACAAAAAACTACACTGTTTAGCATTATAGATAATACTGATTTTTTGTAGCGGCTCCGTGTTTATAAAAGAACCAGTTCGTGCTCCTTGACAGCCGTCAATAACAACAAAAACAGAAAATTCTCCGCGCGGCACGTCGGTGAATTGCGCGACGAGCGTCTTCTGAGGAGTATAGTTTTTTTCCACTGCGTATGCTCTATAGCCAACCCACGTTATGTCCCTCACGCTTGAGAGCACTGACTTTCCCGCATATGCTTCAACAAATACCGATATCGTTGCGGTACCCCGTTCTCCATTAGGGGATACGGCCATGACAGGGTTGAATATACTAATTGACCCGAGAATACTGAGCGTTAGGATGGCGTACAGATACTTTTTCATATACATGAGTCCATGCGGTCTGTCATATTCTTATCACACCAGTCCAGCGGCCGCAATGTGGGAGTGCTACGTTTTTAAAAAGAACCCTCGCGGGTTCTTTAAAAAAACTACTGGCTAAAACCAAATGAAAACGCGCACTTCTTCGCGTTATAGTGCACTTCCACAGTGCGAATCGGTTTTTCAAAAGTAAAATTACCAATCCGCATACCCCCGCAACTATCAATGTCTACAAATACAGAAAATGACCCATATGGCACTTTATTAAATTGAGCGGGCCAGTCGTTTTTATCAGTGCTTACTTTTTTCCACTCTTTGTATCCAGTCCACGCCTCTCCGTTCTGTGTCTCTTCCATAATGCCGACTTGCACGAACGGCTCCGCGTATTCTTCAACTGAAACCGACACGGTTACCGTAGACTTTTGGGGTCCTGATAATGCAACGTGCGGGTGTGCTGAAAAAAAGATCGCGAGAATTGTGAGTGAGCATAGAGAGCGGAATGACCTCATCGTCTTTGTACCCCAAAGAGTCTTTTGCAAGACTAGCATAGAAATTTTTTATCAACCATTGACAAAAAATCTAATTATAATAATATGTGTTATAGAAATGGCGCCAGTTTAGGGTACTGTGTCCCATGGTGTCAGAACGAGGTGCTGTAATGCTCAAGAACTTCAAGGATACTTTCACATCTCTCGGTTTCTGTATTTTGTCGGTGGCTCTTTTATTTGGTGGGTTGTGGCTAAGTGAAATGGCAAAGGCGCTACAGCTTAACGCAGAAACATTCTCCGAGTATTTACAAATGGTAATGATAATACTCGCTGTGATTATCGCTGTATTCAGTGTGGTTATCGCGGTACTGGGACCTATTTTGGTGACCGGTACGACTTGTGCCACGATTTGGTTTTTTATTTCAGATTGCATAAAATATTTTAAAAACAGAACTCCTCGGCCTAATCACAGTGGCGGAGAGCAATGGTAGCATAATTTCATTGGCGTCGTCTTTAAGGCGACGCCAATTCTCTTTCTTGTTTTTTCGTCTTTTTCGTGATATTTTGTGGTTTGGTGTTTTCTGTGTGAAAATGATGGAAAGCGCGAGTCGGGGTAGCTCAGTTGGTAGAGCATGGGACTCATAAACCCAAGGTCGGCGGTTCAATCCCGCCCCCCGACACCCCGATTTTTAAAAAATAAAATATATAATATAGGGCGCGTGG
>JACQIC010000061.1 GCA_016198725.1 Candidatus Aenigmatarchaeota archaeon
CTACTATTATAACGACAGACATAAGTAATTAATGATAAATTGTTATGTCTGTCGAATATAATGGACGAGTAAATCATATTAATTATTTACTTCGTCTATTATAATTTTCAGAATTCGCCGGCTTTGCCGGCTCATTCAGGAAAGTTTAAAAATGTCACGATTTTACACCACTCTTATACTGGTGGAAAATCGTGAGCATGCTCAAAAACCACTGGTGAGATAATACGCTTGATGCTTCGCATCACGCCACTGGCGTTTAACCAGTGGTTTTTGACAGTTAAAACAAAAAGAACACCACAATGGAGTTAAATTACATCATTTTGACGGCAGGAGCAACAGCACTGCTCATCATACTTCACAGGGTGATATTAAGCATACTTGCACTCCGCAAGTTCAACCAAAATTATGCCAACGAACTCAACAATATTCTCAATGACAAAGAATACAAGGTCAAAGGAAGATTTGACTAAAAATCCCAAACTTGTTATTTTTGATTTTGACGGAGTACTGTTCGACTCATTAAACACTGTCTGGAAAATAATCAAGCCATTTATAAAAAAACACGGGTTTACAAAAGTAAAAAACAAACAAGACTTCCGCAAACTCTTCATCACAAACTTTTATACTGCAACAGAACATCTGGGATTTGACATCTGCCACACGCCAGAACTGCATAACGAAATAATGAACATTATGGAAACCAATTACGACCCGCCAATATTCCTGGGCATAACAAAAATAATTAAAAAACTAGCGCAGAGGTGCACTCTTGCAGTTGAAAGCTCAAATTACGAAAGCGCAATGAGGCGCATTCTCAAAGCACACGACCTTGAAAAGTATTTTACGTTCATTGCAGGAGCAGATAAAGAGCCGTCAAAAACAAAAAGACTGCAAAACCTGCTTCAAAACGTCAGGCCTGCTGCAGCACTGTTTGTGACAGACACAGTTGGAGACATCAGCGAAGCAAAAAAAGCAGGAATACCCAGCATAGCAGTCTCGTGGGGATACCATACTTACCGCCAGCTTAAAAAAGCACACCCGCTTGACACTGCAAGAACACCGGAAGAACTGGTGAAAAAAATCAAGGACTACTTTGGCTGAAAATGGCAAAAGACTACTACAAAATACTCGGCGTGGAAAAAAACGCATCACAAGACGAGATTAAATCAGCATACAAAAAACTCGCAAAAAAATACCACCCGGATGTAAGCAAGGAATCGAACGCTGCTGAAAAATTCAAGGAAATAAATGAAGCAGCAGGAGTGCTTGGTAATTCTGAAAACAGACAAAAATACGACCAATTCGGAAGCGCTGAAGGGGCGGATTTCAGCGGATTTGACTACAGGGATTTTGCAGGAGACTTTGGAGACATATTTGACCAGTTTTTTGGAGGATTCGGGTTTGGAGACGGGGGACGAAAAAGAAAAACCCGCGGCAGAGACCTTGCCACTGAAATAGGAATCACCCTGAAAGAAGCAGCAACTGGCACATCAAGAAAAATACCTGTTGACAAACTATCCCAGTGCCACGAATGCAAAGGAACAGGAGCCGCATCAGGAGGAACAGAAACCTGCACAAAATGCGGAGGCCAAGGAACCGTCAGACAGGCAAGAAGAACCGCATTTGGAGTGTTCGCAACCACAACCACGTGCGGTGCGTGCAATGGAACAGGAGAAACAATAAGCAATCCATGTAAAAAATGCAGCGGCCAAGGAAGAATAGAACAGGAAAAAAACATTGAAATTAAAATTCCTGCAGGCATAGAAAATGGAATGCGCCTAAGAATTTCAGGTGAAGGAGAAGCAGGAACACGGGGCGCAGGAGCAGGAGACTTGTACGTTACCGTGTACGTGGAAGAAGATGAACGATTCAAGCGCGATGGACAAGACCTTTACACTGACACTCAAATAAGCTTCGCACTCGCATGTTTGGGAGGAAATGCAGAAATACCAACTTTAGAAGGCACGGAAACACTGCGCATACCAGCCGGCACACAAGGAGGAACAGTATTTCGCATTAAAGAAAAAGGACTGCCAAACGTCCACGGAAATAGCACAGGAAACCTATATGTCAAAGTACAAATTGCAGTGCCGAAAAAACTGACAAAAAAACAAACAGAAATCCTGAAAGAATTTGAAGGACAAACACCAGACAAAAAAGGATGGTTCTTCTGAACATAACAAAAATTATTCTTTCATCTTCAAATATTCAACTATCACATCTGCAAGCAGAGATAACACTTTTCGTACATTCCCCGCAATTCGTTTTGCCCCCAGCTCAATTTCTACCGCAACACCGCCTTCAGGCTTTTCAACAACGCCAGAATATTCTTTTTCCCAAAACCAGCTCGGCGCAGCATTGCTCAGACCACTTGCCAAAACACCTTCATGATACAATTTTGAATAAAATGGCATAAAAATAACTATTCCATTGCTCAATGTTTCCAGCGTTCGCATAATTTTAAGTCTGGTTTCACCCGTGTCAACATATTCGTCGATGACCAAAATATTTTTCCCTTTTATTTCTTCTTTTTGCATTTCAGAATAAAAAGTCACGCCAGCGCGTCGTGCGGCATGGATAAAATAACATTTTATACCTTTCAACCCAAGGGGGAATCCAAGCCGGCTAAGCACGCAATAAATGAGAAATCCTAATATTCGCCCGCTACGGTCCAAAGCATAAATCACATTTATTTTCTTGCTTTTAATAAGCTTAAGCACGTTTTCTGAAAAAATAAAAAAATCAAGCACTTCCTCCAGTCTAAAAAAGTAAAGAACATCTGTTTTTACTGCTTTGTTCGCAACCGCAATAACAATTTCAAGTGGCAAATGACTTTTATTGTAAAAAGATGGAAGAAACGACCTGAAAACCTCGTTCACCGGATAAGCAACAAATAAATTCCTTTCTCCCTCCTTTTTCTTTGAGAGCTCTTCAAAAAAAGAAACTGCCTGCGGCCATGCGTTCTTAGTGCAATACAAGCGGCGGATGTCAGGACTTAATAAAAATTTATACGCTTGATCTGCATCGCATTGCAACATGCGCAGCAATCCATTCATAAACCACGATTCACCAATAGGCAGCGCATCTGCTGAATATTGTGCAAGCAATTTAGCAAACTTCGGATACGCATTAACTGGGAAACCTTTCTCTTCCAAAAAAGCCATCCTTTTATTTGCCAATGCAATCGTACCATTTTTTGTCAGCGGCATTTTAATGGCTAAGACAACTTGACATATATATTTTTTTCTTAAATATGCCAAACTTTTATAAATAAACAATATTTTTTTTGCTAATGCCATTTAAAAATTTAGAAGCCGCAATTGAACGGAATGATTACTTACTGTTTGACACTAACACTACTCAGAAGTGCGGTTCGTTGAATGGTTTGCGAAACGTTCATGTTCTGCGCGAAACAGAAAATACTGAACTTAATGATGCTTACGAGTATTTGACGCGAATGCTTGATTACTATGCTAACTCAAAAACAATATTTATTCCTGAAGTGGTTGCTGAAGTCAGATACTTTGAAAAACATTTACGCAATACAAAAAAATGGTTTGAAACTCATCACCAGTATGTTCTGTCGCCTGATGCATTGACAATGCTTAAACAATATGTCTCACTCGTTAGCAGAACACATGAGTTGCAGAAGAAAAAAGCACGCGAGTATTGCATGAAAGATGAAAATTGGATTGAACTTGAAAACTTGCTTTATTCAGTTATGCCTGAAAAGCAAAGAAAACGAAGCAGGCATGTTGCTGATGTCCGCGCAGATTCATATCTTGCCGCACAAGCATATGCACTGCTTGGCAAAGGAAATGTCTGCATAGTTAGCAGTGATAAAGACATTCAGTCTTTGGTAAAAAGCACTCATTTTATTGTAAGATTCCTGTCACAAAACGAAGGCAGCCAATTATTAAGCCACCCGATTGAAGTTTTTGCTTTTCGCAAAGAAAAGTTCGTGCAGACTTTGCATTCTGACAATCGGCACACTATGAGCATTCAGCGTTTTTTTGCAGAACAAGACAGCAACTTCCACAAGTTTAAGCATCTTGTTTTTCAGGCGTACAAAATTTTAAAACCAGTATTTGGACTGACAAAAATGCCCAATGTACCGCTTCTGAAAAAGTGTGTTGAAAGCCAGCTATCCAAGTAACATTTTTATATGAACCCACTGTTAAACTGTCAATGCCAACTGAAAAAGAACTTATTGCTGAAAGACTGCGCAAGCTTGACGAATTGAAAAAACTTGGAGTCAACCCTTACCCGCACACGTTTCACACCCACCATCACGCAAAAGAAGTGGCTGAAAAGTACAGCGCTCTTGAACAGGATGCGAAATCAACTGAAGAAGTTGTGTCTGCCGGCAGGATCATGAGTCTGCGCAAAATGGGCGGGGTGACTTTTGGGCACATTCAGGATGAGAGCGGAAGAGTGCAGTTTTACTGCAAAAAAGACCAACTGGAAGACTATGACCTCATACGCCTGCTCGACATCGGAGACATCATAGGACTCAAGGGAAACGTGTTCAAGACAAAAACTGGAGAGGTGACCATTAAAGTCAACAAGCTCAGCGTGCTGTGCAAATCAGTGCGCCCGCTTCCAGAAAAATGGCACGGCCTTCAAGACATAGAAACAAGGTACAGAAAACGCCATCTTGACTTGATTATGAGTCCTGAAAAAATGCAGGTATTTCGCGCGCGAACAAAAATAATGGACACTATCAGGCACTTGTTGAACAGCAGGGATTTTGTAGAAGTTGACACGCCAGTTCTTCAGCCGGTTTATGGAGGCGCGGCAGCACAACCATTCAAAACTCACCTTAACGCGCTGAACATGGACGTTTTCCTTCGCATCTCAAATGAGTTATACCTTAAACGCCTTATAATTGGAGGGTTTCACGGCGTGTACGAATTTTCAAGAGATTTCAGAAATGAAGATATTGACCGAACGCACAATCCAGAATTCACGCAAATCGAAATTTATCAGGCATTTGCAGACTTCAATGACATGAAAGAACTTGTGCAGGACATTTATACAGAAGCAGCAAAGGCAGTAAACGGTTCAACAAAAATCAGTTTTAACAGGCAGGACATTGAACTCAAAAAGCCATGGAAGTCATACACCATGGTTGAGTCAATCAAGAAATTCGGAGAAATTGACGTGAACGCGCTGAAAGACGCTGAACTGTTTAAGCTGAAAGACAAGTTTGGCCTGAAAATTAAAGCAGAACTAACCAGAGGAAGGGTAATACAGGCTTTATTTGAAGAACTGGTTGAGAAAAACCTTATCCAGCCAACATTCATAACACACCACCCGATTGAAAGCACTTCATTATGCAAGCCATGCAGGGAGCCTGAACATGCAGGATTTGTAGAGAGATTTGAGCCGTTTATTGCGGGCATGGAAATCGCAAACGCGTACAGTGAACTAAACGACCCGGTTCTTCAGAGAGAGCTATTTGAACGCCAAGCAAAACTGCACGCACAAGGCGCAGAAGAAGGACACCCTATTGATGAAGATTTCCTTCAAGCCATAGAAACAGGCATGCCTCCGACAGGCGGAGTTGGCATCGGCATTGACAGAATGACAATGATAATAACAGGCCAGCCAAGCATTCGAGATGTTCTATTCTTTCCGTTCATGAAAATGTGATATGCGACAAGAGATTAATAATATAGCAAAGGTAATAATATCGCAAAGGACACAAATAATTGAGTATTTATGTTGTCCTTTGCTTATTAGGAACGGACAACTCTTGCTCACATAATTTTGTCCGTGAGTATAGTATAAAATAGTAATCTCTTGTGGATATCCTTTGAGCATGCACTCTTGCACAACTTCATGTATTTTCAGAATATGCTTTATCATCTAAAGTCGCTCTAGCAAATTTAAATCATTTGTCTCTATCGAGTGAATACACAATAAAACGAAAGTTATTTATACCTGTTGGTCATTTTTCTAACCATCTGGTCAAATAATTAACCAAGTGGTCGATATGGATGAATTATTCAAAAACAACACCTACAAAATATTTGAACTCTTTATAGAATTTCCCACTAAAGACTTTTCAGTCAGAGGTCTTGCCAGAAACTTGAAGCTTAGCCATTCCACTGTGCTCAAATACATTGCTGATCTTGAAAAATTTGGCTTCATCAAAAAGAAAGAAGCCACTCTTTACCCAACATATTTTGCAAATACTGAAAGCCAAAAGTACAAATTCTATAAAAGAAATTGGCTCATTTTTAAAATAACAGAATCCGGAATTATTGATTATATCCAAAAAGAGACTTTACCCTCATCAATTATATTATTCGGTAGCGGAGCAAAAGCCACTTTTACTGAAAAAAGTGATATTGATATTTTTGTGGAAGCCAACGAAACAAAATTAGAACTTACTAGATTTGAGAAGAAACTAAACCGTAAAATTAACCCCTTATTTGAGCAAAACATCAACAATCTCTCTAAAGAATTACGAAACAATCTTCTCAATGGTGTTGTCTTATATGGTTTCATGAAAATTAACTGAGGCCGACCATGGAAAATGAAATGAGCTGGAAAGAATGTGTTGATGAGGGAATTATTACTCGAAGTGTTCCAGATGAGGAACGTTCAAACCAAATGCTGATGATGGCTAATCTTCGGCTGAAGTTCTGGGATAAGAAAGTGGCAGATGAATTTATCGTCCTAAAAGTAGAAGCATATTACGATATTATCAAAGAGCTTCTTTTCGCTCATCTTTACAAAAACGGCTACAACTGCACGAATCATCTTTGCCTCATTGCCTACCTCAAAGAAAAGATCAAAAACTTTGACTTTGAAACCCAGAAAATTGACGAATTGAGAAAAGTACGAAACGAAATCAATTACAGAGGATTGACTATTAAGAAA
>JACQIC010000011.1 GCA_016198725.1 Candidatus Aenigmatarchaeota archaeon
AATCTGAAAACAACAGTCCAGTAAGACTTTCAACGGCCGACCAAAAAATTTCCATGGAAAATAACACGTTTTTATTACAAGTATTTCCGTGTGAACGAAGTGAACTCGGAAATACTGTTTATTGCGTAAGGTTTATAAACATCTTTCTTCAAATGCGGTCATGTCGGCAAAAACTCCTTATGTGATGTATCGCTTAGATTGTACTTCATTGAGAGATAAAGGCGTGGGTTATTGCGTAAAGAATGCCGTTCAAGCTTACTTCTCTCATCACGGACATGAAGCAACAGTTACAAAGCTTCAGGCAAACGGAAACAATTTCTCAATGATTATAAAGTTGTTTGACAATGGAGTGCTTGACTGTAACATCACTGCGTTGCTCGAGCATATCAAAAACAGCGGGAGACTCCCTACAAACGTAAACTATCACCCTGTAGTTTCAATAACTCCTATTATTCCGAAGGAATACGCCGCAAAATTGGGTGATTCAAAACCTGAAACAAGTTCTGCACGACCAGAATTTGACACGTATCAACAAACGATTGACTCCTTGTCCGAGAATCATGAACGGGAACGTGCAGTTCATGAACAACGCGTTATTGATTTAAATACCGCACTTGCGCAACGGCAAAAAGTGATTGATGCAAAAGTTGGCGAGTTAAAAAATAAAACAGATACGCTGGCCCAATTACAAAGTAAAGTCGTCTCTCTTGAACAAATGGTAAAAGAGAGTCAAAAAGCGGATAAAGCGGATTTTGAAAACCCTCTTTCTGCAGTACTGAAAGGGTACTTGCACAAAGGCGTTGAGGTGTTGTACGAAGTTTTTGCTGATTACACCTCTCTTCAAGATAATGGCGATTTAGATTTTTTTATTGCTCTCAAATGGCAAAAACCAGAGTTTGTGGAGTATTTTGCCAAAAAATCAGGGTTGAAGTTTGAAACAGACACAACTCTTGATGCTTGGGTAGAGTACATGAAATGCACTGATTCATGGGAAAAAACCCAAGAAGGCAGGTTATTAATTAACGAAAAGACCAAACTTAAGACTGACTTAACAGTACTCACTGCCGCAATTTCTAATGGAGCAAGTGATGCAGTAGTTTCTGCAATCAGAACCGCAATTGGAACACGAACTCTTGACGAAGTGGATTCTGATGTTATAAAATTCCAACAAAAATTCCAAAAAGAAGCTGAAACATACGCCATGATTGATACGATTAAAAAACAATTCACGATAATTGAATCTGTGTTTTCAAATGCTCAAAACAGAAATGCGCTGAAAAAAGTACTGCCAGTTGTTGTTGCTCAATCAACTGAAGTAAAACTGTATGTTCCAGCGTTTGACCTCCAGTGCCAATTACACGATTATCTACGTGAAAAATTAAACGAAGCTGTGCCTCTTCCAGAAGGAAAATACTCATTTAGTTACACACGGTTTGATGAAAATATTGTCGAGTTAAAACCAGCTCCTGAAATTAACATGGGTGAAGAATGTATAAAAACCATTTGCAAAACAATCAAAGATGATTCCTTACTTCGCGCATTTGGAGTTAAACCGCAGCTCATTAGGCTTTTGGAAGATTGACTTTTAGAAAAACTTATAAGTTCTGCCTACAATGTACTAATAATATGAAAGACCCTGTTTGTGGCATGGATGTTGATGCAAAAAAAGCTTTCAAGGCAGTTAAGAAGGGAAAAACTGCATATTTTTGCTCTCAGGTGTGCAAGAATGTTTGGTTAAAAGGTGAAGAAAAGACAGTTGAAACTGATACTGGCACGAGTAAAAAGGATGTTTTCCTTGTTACAGGAATGCACTGCGCCTCGTGCGCAGGAGCGATAGAACGCGCGCTTTACCGCATTAAAGGCGTCATAAAGGCAGACGTGAATTTTGCAACAGAAAAAGCAACAATTGAGTATTCTTCAAGCGTAAAAACAGACCAGCTTGCAAAAGCAGTGGAAAGAACAGGATACAAACTAACCCTGAAAACAGAACAGCCAATGATTGTTCCTGGCACAGAGCAGATTGTTCTTCGCGTAATTGGCATGGATAACCCGCACTGCCTAAGTAATGTAGAGAATGCATTAAAAGCGGTTGAAGGAATAATAAAGCCAGAATTGTCAATAAATGAACGTGCAGTAATAAGGTATGACCCTGGCAAAGTCAGCAAGGATGCCATTCTTGAAGCAATTCAAAATGCAGGCTACAAGCCAATGGAAGCAGCAGGAATTGACGTTGAAAAAGAAGTGCGCGAAAAAGAAATAGCAAAACAAAAAAAAAGGTTCATTATTTGCGCAATACTATCGCTGCCAGTGTTTATTTTCTCATTTCCAGACTGGTTTGGAATAAAATTTCCAATGTACAAGCTTGCCATGCTTTTGTTTGCCACTATCGTGCAGTTCTGGGGAGGACTGCATTTCTACCGCGGAGCATTGATAGCGTTACGCAACAAAACAGCCAACATGGACTCCCTAATTACGCTTGGCACTTCAGCAGCATACTTTTACTCAGTACTTGTGCTTTTCGTACCAGCACTCTTTGGCACTTTGCTGTACTTTGACACATCCTCAATCATAATCACATTCATACTATTGGGCAAATGGCTCGAGTCTGTAGTAAAAGGAAAAGCATCAGAAGCAATCAAAAAACTAATAGGCCTGCAGCCAAGAACAGCAAAAGTTGTCAGAGAAGGAGTGGAAAAGGAGATTTCAATTGAAGATGTTGTTGCTGGCGACATTGTTGTAATAAAGCCGGGCGAGAAAATTCCTGTTGATGGCATAGTTGTTGACGGCAGTTCATCAGTTGATGAATCAATGATAACAGGGGAAAGCATACCTGTTGCAAAGAAAGCAGGCGATACTGTGATAGGCGCAACAATAAACAAACACGGGCTTCTCAAATTCAAGGCAACGAAAGTTGGCAAAGATACTACTCTGGCACAGATAATCAAAATTGTTGAAGAAGCACAAAGCTCCAAAGCGCCAATACAAAAACTTGCAGACGTCGTGTCAAGCTATTTTGTTCCTGTAGTTTTGTGCATAGGAATCATTTCTTTTGTCATATGGTGGTCATTTGTTGGAGAAACCTTCCCATTTGCGCTAAGCACATTCATAGCAGTGCTCATAATCGCATGCCCGTGCGCACTTGGGCTTGCAACACCAACAGCAATAATGGTAGGCACAGGAAAAGCCGCAGAGTCAGGCATACTTGTAAAAGGTGGAGAAGCGCTTGAGCGCATGCCGCAACTTACCACGGTTGTTTTTGATAAAACAAGAACCCTTACAAAAGGAGAACCAGTAGTAACAGATATAGTTCCATTAAAAGAAGACCTGACAACAGACCAGATTTTGCTGTACGCGGCCATTGCAGAAAAAGGAAGCGAACACCCGCTTGCTGACGCTGTACTCAATGCTGCCAAAGAAAAGAACCTCCAAGTAACAGAAGCAAAAGAATACCGCGCAATCCCCGGACACGGCATTGTTGCAAAATATGGCGGCAAAAAAATAATTCTCGGAACAAGAAACCTAATGGAAGCATCAAGACTCAGAATTCCTGAAAACATTGACGAACAAGTCAACAAGCTTGAAAGCGAAGGAAAAACAGTAATGCATCTTGGATACGACCGCTTTGTGATAGGACTTGTAGCCGCACAAGATACAGAAAAAGAATTTTCAAAAGAAGCAGTTGAAGCCCTTGTAAACCTCGGAAAAGAAGTAGTAATGATTACAGGAGACAATGAAAGAACCGCAAGAGCAATTGCTGCAAAACTTGGAATAGACAAAGTACTCGCACAAGTGCTTCCAGAACAAAAAGCAGAAGAAGTCAAAAAACTTCTAAAAGAAGGAAAAGTTGTCGCGATGGTAGGGGATGGCATAAACGATGCGCCAGCACTCGCGCAAGCAGACATAGGAATAGCAATCGGAGCAGGAACAGACGTGGCAATGGAAACAGGACAAGTAGTGCTGATGAAAAACGATTTGCGTGACGTGGTAACAGCCATAGACCTGTCAACCTATACATTCAGAAAAATAAAACAAAACCTCTTCTGGGCATTTGCTTACAATACTTTAGGAATACCAATCGCGGCAGGAATACTTTACCCGTTCACCGGCTTCCTGCTCAACCCAGAAATAGCAGCAGCAGCAATGGCGCTGAGCAGCATAAGCGTGGTAGGAAATTCATTACTGATGAAGTTTTACAGGGCGAAAATTTCTTGATTAAAAACTTTCTCGAGTTCGTTCACTATCGCTCACTCACACGAGAAAGTTAAACCGTCAGGTACAGCATGACGGAATTCGGAAAATGGACGATACACACTTGCCAAAATAGCTCATTTAAATAAAGTAACAAAATTATTCTTTGTTAGCAGTCTCGATAATTCCAATTATCTCGGCAATTCTCTCAGGATTGAGGCTGATCTGCAGCCCGTAAGAACTGGGCTTTGTTAAAACTAAACCTTCTTTTATTAATTGTTCAGCTGCCTCTTTGGCATCACCTGTAGTATGACTTGGAATGCCTGACATTACATGCTCAAAAGCAGTATGTTTTC
>JACQIC010000002.1 GCA_016198725.1 Candidatus Aenigmatarchaeota archaeon
CCATCAATCCTTATGCCTATATAATTTTCAACTTTGGTTGAGTTTCCCGGCTTTTCCTTCCTGTCATTAAAATTCTGCAGATTGTCCTGCACGCCATTTTTTATTGCACGAAGAGGAATCTTTCTATACACCCCATACTCATTTGTGTAAGCAAATGCATCCTGCAAAGTTTCTGCTTTCCCGAGCCTGAGAAGCGCAATGTCTGCAGTGCTGGGAGCAACTATGCCTCGCTGAGGAGTGAGCATCAAAACCTTAATCTGATATTTTCCCCTGGTGTCAATACTGCAAACAGGAAAAGGAATGTCACCATCATACAATCTTGACCATCCTGCAGCAAGAATTGTTTTTTCGTGGCTTATACCACCTTTGACAAGTATGGTGCGCGGATAATTGTCAACATTCTCGCGAAACTTTTCAACCCATTTTTCGTAAACAGGACAGTGAAAGTTCACTTCAAGCAAAACAGTATGAAAATACTCAGCTGCTGTTTTTGAAATCTCAGTGGTTATAAGCCCCTGTGCCGCAGGCAGCAAATACTCCATTTCAGCAACATGCTTTTGCCTTGCCTCAATCTCCAAATATTCCGGCTTGGCTTTTCCAGTATGAGGGTCCTCATGCCTTCGCAGAAAAGTAATGTTAATATCTCTTACCAAACTTCTGAACGTACTGTCAGAATTTTCCCTGCCTGCACTTATTGGAGCTATTGTTTGCTGAAGCAGTGCAAGAATTGTAGTTGCCGCATGCGTGTTGCATGACACTATCATGGAGTTTTCATTTTTAAACTCATCACAGTTATAATCTGCAGTGGTGCCAAGAATTCCTGCAAAATAACGGTTATTCACAATTTTGCCATCAGCACCTCCATTAAGGCAAAACGCCCAGTTTTTGGGCTTGTAAAACTCATCAACATTTCGCTTGTCAATTCCTGTGGGAGACGCGTCAATTGCCAAAGCAACCTTGTCAAGCAGAACCAACTTTTTTCTTCTCGCGTCATCCTTAAATGCCTCGCTTTCAAACACAGCAGGATGATAAACAACCCCCTGCACAGGCAACCCATTACTCTCCAAACGCTGAATTCTGGATTCAAGAGTACTTGGCTTTCCGGCAGCAACATAAAGCCCGAGCCTGTCAGGATGCCACGCAAACAACTGCTTGAGCTCCTTTGTTCTAACATCAACAGGTTCGCCTTTTTTCCACGTTGTAAGCTGCTCAATCTCATCCTGAGAAATGTTTGGATTTTTTCCACGCACATCCTGTTGAATTGATTTCGCAATATGCTCAGGGTATTTCACGTCATGCTTTACAAGATAAATATGTCTCCCAGGAAACAATGATGAAAGAAGGTCAGCGTCACGCTTTGCAACAGTGCCTGCACCCATCAAAACAATAGCGCCTTCAGACATACAAACCAGAAGCCATTGACTGATTAATAAATCTTATGAATTATAATTTTCCGAGTTCGCACTTTTCGTGCTCACTCAGGAAAATTTTAAACTGTAGAATTGAAAAATCTCGTGTGAGTGAGCATAGCAAACGAACTCGAGATTTTTTAGAACATCTTCGGAATTTTTCCTTTGAATTTCTTCATCAATTTCTCTGGTGAATCTGCGCCTTTCAGCATTTTGACCAACTTCTTGCCCTGCCTATACTGCTTCAACAAATCACGAATTTCACCTGCATCCATACCGCTGCCTTTTGCGATTCTCTCAATTCTGTTTGCGTCAATTATTTCTGGCTCTTCAAGCTCTTTTTTTGTCATGCTGTTCATCAAATGCTTCCACTTTTCAAGCTTTCCCTCCTGCACTTGCAAAGCTTCCTTTGGCAGCTGAAGCTGACCCATGCCGGGAATCATTTCCATCAACTTGCCAAGAGAACCCATCTTGCTCATAGCTTCCATTTGTTGGTAAAGATCAATCAGAGTGAACTCGCCTGACAAGAATTTCTTTTCAACATCCTGTGCTTCCTCTTCAGTTATTGCTTCTTTTGCTTTCTCAAGCAATGCTTCAAGGTCTCCCATGCCAAGCATTCTGCCAACAAATCCTTTTGGGTTGAACGATTCAAAATCATCAACATTCTCACCAACACCTATAAATTTTATTGGCGCGCCAGTAACCGCGCAAGCAGACAACGCACCTCCGCCTTTTGCAGTGCCGTCCATTTTTGTAACAACAACACCAGTAATATGACAAGTTTCGTGAAATGTCTGCGCCTGCTTTTGCGCAGCCTGACCAATATCTGCAGAAATAACAAGCAAACTTTCAGTTGGAATTATGGCATGAGTCAAGTTGTCAAGCTCTTTTATCAAATCATCACTCAGCGCATCTCTTCCAGCAGTATCTACAATCACAACATCAAATGCATCAAGTTCTTTTCTGAACTTTCCATAAATCGCAACAGGATCTTTCAGTGTTTTATCGATAAAAACTGGCGCACTAATTTGCTTGGCAACCTGCTCTATCTGAGCCATTGCAGCAGGACGATGAACGTCCAAGCCAAGCAAAGCAACACGCTTGCCGCGCTTAATGAAATACTTGGCAAGCTTGCCCGCAGTTGTAGTCTTGCCAGAGCCAAACAAGCCAACAAGCATGATTCTCTGCTTGCCATCAGAAATTTCCTTTTTTTCACCACCCAAAAATCTGACAAGCTCTTCATAAACAATATTAATAAACTGCTCGCGCTTTGTAAGACCTTTAGCCGGCTCTTCTTTTTTTGCCCGATCTTTAATTCTGTTAGTGAGCTCAAAAACAAGCTTGACATTAACATCAGACTGCAACAAACCGCGCTGAATATCCTTAATCAACTCATTCAATACAGTATCATCTACAAAAAGCGCCTTTGCAACCTTCTGCAACGTGCCTTTTAATGAATCTGAAAGCTTATCCAAAACCATAAAGAAAAACAAATTGGCAGTGTATTTAAAGGTTAACGAAACATTTAAGTATCTGTTTGATTCAACCAGATACAATGACTGCAGCAATAACAGTAACAACACGTGTTGATGAAGAAGTATTGCAGGAACTCGATAGTTATAGTACTGCAAAACAGATGGACAGGGCAACATATATGCGCAATCTTATAATTGAAGGGTTAACTAACGAAAAGAAAGAACAGACACTCATACAATACAGAGAACGGAAAATTTCGCTGGCAAAAGCAGCAAAAATACTCGAAGTTGATCTTGTCTCAATGCTTGACATAATTAAACAAGAAGGAATTCATTTGGATTACACTGAAGAAGAACTTGAAGAAGACCTGAAAGGGCTCAGATGAAAATAGTTTGTGATGCATCTCCGTTAATTTTTCTTGCTCGAATCAACAAGTTATATTTTCTTGACACGTATCAGATTCTTATCCCGGATCAAGTTTATGCTGAGATAAAAATTGGAAAAGAAAAAGGAAAAAATGAGTTCATCATCATTGACCACTATATTTCACAAAGAAAGATTCACATGGAAAAAACAGAAATTCTTATTCGACTTCCAACAACAATTGCTGAAGGGGAAGCAGCCGTAATTTCACTGGCACTTCAGCACAAAATACAGACCGTATTAATTGATGAACGAAAAGCACGTACGATAGCAAAATTACATGACTTGCAGCCAAAAGGAGTGCTTGCAGTTTTGGTCGAACAAAAAAAACAAGGCAAGATTACTGACAAGGAATTCAAAGAACTTCTCACCAAACTCATACATTTTGGGTTCAGAATAAGCGAAGAGTTGCTAAGCAGAGTATACCAGATGTGAGCGGGTTTGGCATGCAATAAAGAACGTTTTGAACCATAACAAGATTCACCCAACTATTTAAATAACTTAAATGTGCCGGCGTTGGCGAGTCAGGACGCCGCCAAGGTGAGAACTTGGTGTCTGTAAAGACTTCAAGGTTCAAATACTTTCGGTGTAAAATTCTTGAATGAGCGCAGAATGCGCGAATTCAGAATTTTATCCCGCTTCCCCTTCTCTTATTTGGTGAACTGCCTTGTCTACTTCATCTTCATCCCAGCCATGCTGCAACAAATAATGTTTGATGTCTCTGATGTGCATGCCTGCACGCAGGTTTTTCCTGATATACTCATTCAGTTCTTTGTGGCTGTGAGATTCGTGAGCGTGGCTGGCTGTTTTGTGCTCGCCATGCAAGTGCCACAACATGCCTGCAAGACCGCACAACACTAAGAAATTCACTATTGTCAAAAGAGTCAGAAATAAAGGTGCTGGCTGAGGTTTCTCAAGCAAAGGCGGGATTTCATCAAGTTTTGTTCGAAGTGCGTTCAATTCTTCAGTATCACTGCGAACTGCAGACAATTCTGACTGCGCGTTGCTGAGCTGTATGCTTTGTTCTGTTCGCACATTCTGAACTGTTGTTCTTAGCGCAGCAACTTGGTCATTGATGATTTGCAGATTTTTCTGAACATCCTTAATATCATCTCCAGCAGTAAGCGGAGGAGGCAATGCTTCTGCTTCACGTTCAGCACGCTCAGAAGGAAGTTCCTGAATTCGAGGAATACGTTCTCCATAAGTTACTGCATTTACAGTTATGGCTGCCAAAATAAGCAAGGCTAATAGCACACCCTTTTTCATAATGACATTTCCTCTGCTTTTAAGTATATAAATTTTTCCACAAAAGTTTTATATACACAAACACATACAAGTCAGCAATACTTATTCGTGAAAGAGGTGCAGTATGACTATCAAAGAACAGTTTGGCAGAATTAAAGAAAACTGGTTTTTGATACTTTTGCCGTTTATTCTTGTTTTCATTTTAATGTATGCCGGAAACATTACGAATTTTGTTCAGCAAGCAGGACTGCAGTCAAGCACGCAGTATGAACTTACTAGTGCAAAAAGCACGGGTTATCCTGGACGAGCGGCAGAATACATGCCTGCGCCAAGCCCGTCATATAAAAGATATGAGCAGGATTTTGCACCAGAACAAAAAGAACGACTGATTGCGAAAACAGCCGAAATGACAACAGAAGTTGAGAAAGGAACATTCAAACAAGCAGAATCACAACTAAAATCCATTGTACACTCTTCAGAATCATACATTCTAAATGAAAATGTTGACACATATCACAGTGGCGAAGCAAATGAATACGCCATAGGCAGATATGACTTAAAGATTGACACGAAAAAATATGACTCAATAGTTCTTCAATTGAAAGAAATCGGCAAAGTAACCAAATTCAACCAAGAATCAGAAGATGTTACTGGAAGACACACTGATTTGAATGTTGAGCTTGAAAACGAGAACAAAAGGCTTGAGCGATACCACGCAATGTATAAAGAAGCTACAGACATGGAAGACAAAATAGACCTGAGCGACAGAATATTTGATTTTGAAAACAGAATCAAATATCTTCAGGAAAGCACAGCAAAACTCGAAAAACAAGTTACGTACTCAACAATCAACGTCCAAATACGCGAGAAAACATCAGAATACGTCGATATCGAGTTTGTGAAACTGCCCGAAATAACATCAGCATTTGTAGGCAGCTTAAACCTATTCCTGATAATTGCCGTTGCAGTCATTCCGTGGCTTCTCGCATACTGGCTGGTAAAAACACTGCGAAACAAGCATGGACAGCAGCAGAAGAAAGGACGATGAAAAAAGTGACATTTATAAGCAACTGTTTTTAATTGTATGCCATGTATGAAGAATTGAAACATGAAATGTACACCTGCATTTTTAAGCCAAGTGAGTTTGTTGCGCAAGATGCAATTCACTTGCAAGCATCTGGTGCGGGACGGCTTGACATGCTTACCAACTATTTTCCAAACAAGCAAGATCCGGTTAATATTCGCAGAGTAAGGTATGGCATCGGCATTCTTATGGATGGCATTTTTCGTGTTCGGCTGAAAGCAATATTGGCGCCAGACCAAAAAATCGCGTTCATGAACCATAATCGCCAATTCTGCCCGTACATCCGAGGCTTGATTGATGAAACACTTGAAATCTCAAGCAAAAAACGTAAAACGTACGACAGGTTCTACGAATCTCTTGGCAAAGAATTTTTTACGTGGTATAAAGCGCATCAAGAACAGCAAGGAAAACGTCTTGGTTTGGTTGAAGATGAAAACGGGCACATTTTTGTAAAGCGGCTTGAATCTCTTGTGTAATCAGTACATTTATAAGCAACTTAACTATAGTTAATTAGCTATGGTTAACAGACTGCTGCACCCACAAGAAGTTGAAGTGTTTTATATACTGCCAACACTGCGAAAACACTTTGCAATCTGCCTAAAAGACAAAGGACTGATGCAAAAACAAATCGCAGAACTGCTTGACGTAGAAGGAGCAACAGTAAGCCAGTACGTCAATGAAAAACGCGCAAACAAAATAAAGTTCGAAAATAACGTGCTTGAAAAAATCAAAGAATCAACAGAACGCATAACAGACAAGCTGTCACTTCTGCGAGAAACACAACACCTTCTCAAGTTCATCAGACAAAGCAACGCGTTATGCACAATCCACAGACAGTTATCCCATCTGCCAGAAACATGCACCCCATCATCCATTGGCTGCAATGTTGGAGGTGAACTAAGTGGAATTCACCATTGACCGCTCAAAATACGACGAATCAAACGAAGACACTTCTGCATATAAAGCACCTCCAGGCATCACAAAAGAAATTGTTCTACAGATATCAAAACAAAAAAACGAACCAGAATGGATGCTTCAAAAACGTCTTGCCGCACTTGAACTGTTTGCCAAAACCCCACTGCCAAAATGGGGGCCAAATCTTGACAAACTGGATCTGAACAAGATAACATTTTTTGTCAGGCCTGGCGCAAAAGAGGCAAAAACATGGGATGAAGTACCTGAAGCAATAAGAAAAACAGCAGAACGCATTGGCATACCTGAAGCCGAACGACTCCACCTAAGCGGAGCAGGATACCAGTACGATTCTGACGTTGTTTACCACAACCTAAAAAAAGAATGGGACGAAAAAGGAGTTATTTTTGAAAACATGGACATAGCGGTCAAGAAATACCCTGAACTTGTCAAAAAATATTTCATGACCAGCTGCGTTCCAATAAATGACCACAAGTTTGTCATGCTTCACGCTGCCGTGTGGAGCGGAGGCACATTTATTTATGTCCCACAAGGAGTTAAAGTCACTGTTCCGCTGCAGGCATACTTTCGCATGAACGCGCAAAGCGGAGGACAATTTGAGCACACACTCATCATAGCAGACAAAGATTCTGAAGTCCACTATATAGAAGGATGCTCAGCGCCAAGATTTGAGGCAAATGCATTGCATGCCGGCTGTGTAGAACTCCACGTGCTCGAAGGAGCCAAAATAAAATACTCAAGCGTTGAAAACTGGAGCAAAAACACTTACAACCTGAACACAAAACGCGCAGTTGTCAGCAAAAACGGAACAGTAGCATGGGTTAACGGCAATATGGGCTCAGGATGCACAATGCTCTACCCATGCAGCATTCTCGCAGGAGAAAACGCACACGCAGACTATCTCGGCATCGCATTCGCAGGACCAGGACAAAACCAAGACACAGGGAGCAAAGTAATCCACGCATCACCAAACACGACAAGCAACATCCGCGCAAAAAGCATAAGCAAAGGAGGAGGCATTTCAAGCTACAGAGGGTATTTGCGCGCAACAAATGCCGCGAAAAACGCAAGAACAAGCGTTGTATGCGACGCGCTTCTGATAGATGACAAATCAACCTCAAACACTTACCCCTTTATGAAAATAGACAACAACCAAGTTGAAATTTCCCACGAAGCATCAGTTGGGAAAATCGGAGAAGAAGAAATATTCTACCTGATGAGCAGAGGATTAAGCGAAGAAGAAGCGTTAAAAATGATTGTTGCAGGATTCATAGAGCCAATCGTCAGACAACTGCCGCTCGAATACGCTGTTGAGCTGAACAAGCTTATTGAACTTGAAATGGAAAACTCAGTGGGGTAAATAACATGCCTGCACCTGCTTCACCCAATAAAGAACCTGAATGGCTTGCGGAGCACCGCAAAGCATCGCTGGAGCGCTTCAAAACACTTCCATCACTGATAAAATACGGGCTTGGCATTTTTGCAGACACAAATTTATTGCAAACACCCCAATTAAACCACGCCAGTCAAAGCACGGATGACCAGCAGATAACCAGTGATTCAAGAGTCGAAGTCTGCACACTTGCTGAAGGCATTGAAAAATATCCAAGCCACATTGCAAAATGTTTTTCAACAGTGCCTCAAGATAAACTCCTCGCACTGCACCACGCAATATTCAGCACAGGCACAGTTATCCGCGTGCCGGCAAACACATCCTGCAAACCAGTGCAGATAAACCTCACACTAAAAAGCGAGGCACGCATAGAATTTCTTTTTATCATTGCAGAAAAAAACAGCAGTGTAACAATATTTGACAACGCGCAAGGAGGACAAGCATCCTACAGAAGCCAAGCAGTCCACATAACAGCCCAAGAAGGCGCGACAGTCAAGTACATCAGCACACAACAGTTTGAAGAACAGACAACAAGCATCTCACGCAAACAAGCAAGCGTCGCAAAAAACGCATCAGTAACGTGGATAGACTGCTGTCTTGGAAGCAAGTTCGCGCAGTCAACAACAAAAACCATACTTGAAGAACAGGAAGCTGAAGGGAAAACATATGGTTTATTTTTCGGAACAAACAAACAAGTATTTGATCTCAACGCCCAAACAATTCATCGCGCAAGCAAAACCAGCTCAAACATGCTGACCAAAGGAGCGCTAAACGGAAATGCAAAAACAATCTATCGAGGACTCGTCAGAATAGAACAAGACGCACACGAATGCATCGGCCACCAAAAAGAAGACACACTCATGCTAAGCGAACATGCAGAAGCAGACGCTGTCCCCTACCTCGAAATAAACAACAACAATGTCAAGTGCGGACACGGCGCAACAGTCTGCCAGCCAGACAAAGAAAAAATATTCTACCTGATGAGCAGAGGCCTTAGCGAGCAGGAAGCCAAGAAAAACATGGTTGAAGGATTCTTTGAACCAGTAATTCTTGAAATAAACGATGATGCAATATCAAACCAGATTCGTGAAACAATAAGCAGGTACGCAGAATGCTAATAAAACAAACACTTGACACAAAGAAAATACGCGAAGATTTCCCAATTTTCAAACAGCTGACACACAACAAACCATTAATATACCTGGATAACGGCGCCACCAGCCAAAAGCCAGTACAAGTTATAGACGCAATGAACAGGTTTTACAACGAATACAATTCAAACGTGCACAGAGGAGTGTACAAAATCAGCGAACTCGCAACACACGCGTATGAAGAAGCCCACAGAAAAACAGCAGACTTTATCAAAGCAGAATTTGAAGAAGTTATTTTCACCAAAGGAACAACAGAGTCGCTTAATTTACTAGCGTACACGCTCGGCAGAACGCTAAAACAAGGCGATGAAATAGTTCTCTCACAAATGGAACACCACAGCAACCTCGTGCCATGGCAGCAGCTGGCAAAACAAAAAGGGCTTGCGCTTAAATTCATCAGAATAACCAAAGACTACAAACTTGACATGGCTCATGCGAGAGAAATAATCACGCCAAAAACAAAAATTGTTTCAATAGTACATGTTTCAAATGTTCTTGGAACAATAAACCCTGTAAAAGAACTTGCCGCACTCGCCCACAAAAACGGAGCGCTGTTTGTCATAGATGGAGCACAAAGCATACAGCACCTGCCAATAAATGTCAAAGAACTTGACTGCGACTTTTTCGCGTTCTCAGGACACAAAATGCTCGGCCCAACAGGCATAGGAGTGCTGTACGGCAAACGACACCTGCTGGAACACATGGAGCCATTCCTTTACGGCGGAGACATGATTTCAGAAGTGCAGTTTGAACACTCAACATGGAACGAGCTTCCATGGAAATTTGAAGCAGGCACGCCAAACATTACAGAAGCAATAGGACTCGCGGCAGCAATTGACTACCTTAAAGAAATCAACATGGAACACATCAAAGAATATGAAGAAGAACTCACGACCTACGCACTTGAAACACTTTCAAACATCAAAGGAGTGCGCGTGTACGGGCCAACAGAAGCAGGTGACAGAGGAAGCGTTATAGCGTTCAACGTGGAAGGCATACACCCTCACGATGTTTCAACAATCCTTGACAGAGAAGGCATCGCAGTAAGAGGGGGACATCATTGCGCAATGCCGCTAATGAACCTGCTGGGAGTAACAGGCACAGTACGCGCAAGCTTTTCTTTCTACAACACAACTGAAGAAATTGATAAACTTGCACAAGCAATCAAAAAAGCGCAAGAGGTATTCAAATGATAACAATGGAAGAGGAAGAAATTTACAAAGAAAACATTCTCGACCACTACAGAAACCCCCACAACACAGGAGAATTACAGGATTATTCAATACGCCACCGTGAACTCAATCCATTGTGCGGCGACCAGATAGAACTGTTCGTTAAAGTAGAAGGGTGCAGGTGCTCAGACGTAAAGTTTTGCGGAAAAGGCTGCGCGATAAGCCAAGCAGCAACATCAATGCTCACTGACAAAATAAAAAACAAAAACATAGACGAACTCAAAAAAATAACTCAGGAAGAAGTGGTGAACATGCTTGGCATACCTGTCGGCATCGTCAGACTGAAATGCGCGCTTCTCCCGCTCAAAACACTGCAAAAAGGAATAATAAAATGGGAAAAAGGTGAATTATGCCAGACAAATTAGTTGTTGAAGACCTGCACGTCAGCGTAAATGGAAAACAAATACTCAAAGGAGCGAGCCTTGAGATAGAAACAGGCTCTGTTCATGCGCTAATGGGACCGAACGGCTCAGGAAAAAGCACACTCGCCCACGCACTCATGGGACACCCGAAATACAGCATAGACAAAGGCAGAATATTGTTAAACGATGAAGACATAACTAACCTTCCACCCAACGAACGCGCAAAAAAAGGCCTGTTTCTATCATTCCAGCACCCTGCAGAAATCACAGGACTAAAGCTCACAAGTTTTTTACGAAACGCCTACAACTCAATTCACAACACAAACCTATCAGTAGTTGAATTTCACAAACTTTTGAAGGAAAAAATGCAAGAACTCTCAATGAATCCGGAAATGATAAAAAGAGCATTAAATGAAGGATTCTCAGGCGGAGAAAAAAAACGAATGGAAACACTGCAGTTAATGCTTTTACAGCCAAAATTCGCAATACTTGACGAAACAGACTCAGGCCTTGATGTTGACGCACTCCGCATTGTCGCGCAAGAAATCAATAAAATGCGCGGAAAAAACATGGGAATCCTCATCATCACACACCACCGCAGAATTCTTGACTATATTTCACCTGACAAAGTTCACGTCATGAGCGATGGCAAAATAGTAAAAACAGGAGAACGAGTGCTGGCAAATGAAATAGAAGAAAAAGGGTACGAGGCTGCAACAACATGACGACAAAAGAACAAGTAATTGAAGCATTGAAAAAAGTAGAAGACCCAGAACTAATGATAGACGTGTGGACATTAGGGTTAATATACGATATTGACCTGCAGGCAGATAACCTGAAAATCAAAATGACCTTCACATCACCAATGTGCCCCTACGGGCCAATGCTCGTTGAGGAAATGAAAAGAAAACTAGCAGAAACAGGCGTAAAACAAACAGATGTTGAAGTAGTTTTTAACCCGCCATGGCAGCCAAGCGAAGAAGTCAAAGAAATACTCGGTATAGCACCTGTTTAGCAAGTTTCAAGGTGCGAATTTGTCGAATTTCGGCGCTTTTGCGCCTGCATTCAGACAAATTCTGGGGATGGCTACGGGGCAAAATAATGCCATGTTTTTGAATAGAATGCTACGGTTTTGCGTTTATGTTTTGCTTTAGCGTATGGCTTTGTTTGGATTGGCTTTACCATGGAACAATAACATTTACCGTAGCTCCTCTTGAATTTGCCCTGAACGCAGCGCCGCAGGCACGGAATTCGGGAAAATTCTCGTTCAGGGAAGAATAAAAAATCCCAACCACCGCAAGCGGCGGGGTATTATAGACAATGAGTGTTGGGATTTTTTAAGCCTCGAACTGGGTTATTCAGTCGTCGCAAGCGGCGTGGTATGAACCCAGTTCGAGCAATCAGCATCACTAATCTGCACTTTTCTTGCCTTCGCCTGCGCCAAACCAACAAGCCTTCTGCAATCCACGCACCACTTTCGCATAGGAGAGAAACTCTTTACCTCAACACCACACCGCCTGCATTGCACAACCATGAAGTTTTTTGCGCTCAACTGTTATTTAAACTTTTCTTGTGTATAAAATATGTTTTCGTGGCATTCACTGGACAGGACAACTGCAAACAATGGTCTTTTTAACCAATTATGCTTTTAACCAGAAATGTTCCGCCAATCCTTCATCTTCCTGCCAAGTGTATCATACGCGAAAGAATCAGCAATCTGGCGTCAAGGCATAACCGACTGGAACGAATTTATCACTTCTTCAAAAGTAAAAGGGTTTTCACGCACGACGAAAGAACAAGCTGATGAGAAAATCAGGCAAGTCAAACGGCTGTTTTACAACGACGAAATTAAACTGCTTGCAGAAGTGCTGCCAAACAAAGAACACTGGCGGTTATATGACGACTACAAGTCAGAAGCAGTTTTTTTAGACGTTGAAACAGAAGGAGAATACGGAAACATCACTGTTGTTGGATTGTTTGACGGCGAAAACACAAAAACATTTGTGCGCGGAATAAATATGGACAGAAAAACAATACAGCAAGAAATAGCAAAATACAAACTGCTCATCACATACAATGGAAGCAGCTTTGACCTGCCAGTCATCAAGCGATTCTTTCAACTCAACCCTATTGTTCCGCACATTGACTTGAGAGGTGTGTGCTCGCGCATAAGACTAACAGGAGGTCTAAAATCAATAGAAAAACAGCTTGGCATCAAACGGCCAGAAAGCATCAAATATGTGAACGGCAATGATGCTGCAGAATTATGGCATTGCTGGAAAGCAACAGGAGACAGGGATTTTCTGGATATGCTTGTGACGTATAACGAAGAAGACATAGTGAACTTGAAGCCAATAGCGGATTTAGCAATAAAAAAGTTGT
Organism: Candidatus Aenigmatarchaeota archaeon; assembly: GCA_016198725.1. Taxonomy (GTDB): domain Archaea; phylum Nanobdellota; class Nanobdellia; order Woesearchaeales; family ARS49; genus JACQIC01. The sequence goes on from JACQIC010000002.1 coordinate 13,091, forward strand.
GGGAGAAAGTGAGGCATGTCAATTATTAGGAATAATGAAAGACATAAGTAATGCATACAAAAGTCATGTCTTTCAAACTTTAGTTGAGGAAAATTGATATGCGAAACTATTGTCCTCAACTAAAATTTAGAAACTTTATTATAGCTGAAACAAAAAAAGGAGAACATGACTCTTCCAATCGGCACGCCAGCACCTGATTTTGAGGTAAAAGACCAAAACAACAAAAAAGTTCGGCTGTCTGACTTTCGCGGCAAACACGTTGTGCTGTACTTTTACCCAAAAGATTTCACTCCAGGATGCACAAAAGAAGCGTGCAGTTTTCAGGAAAGTATTGAAGTGTTCAAAAAGCATAAGGTAATCGTACTTGGAGTCAGCGCAGACACTGTTAAATCACACAATGAATTCGCGAAAAAAAACAAACTCGCGTACCAATTATTGGCAGATGAGAACAAAAAAATAGCAAAAATGTATGATGTGCTTGGTTTGATGGGAAAAATATTAGGAATGGCAAAAAGAGTAACATACATCATAGACAAAAAAGGAATAGTGGAAGAAGTGTTCACTAACGTCAAGCCAGAAGAACACGCAAAAGATTTGGCAGAAATATTCAAGACAAAAGCCTAAGCGACGAAATTCTTTCAATAGGTATGTACATTGTGCTTAATCGCGTAACCACAGATGCCACTAACAAGTTAACAGGCTTGTACACTTCCAGCACGCGCGTCTCAAGCGTCTGGTCCATGCCAAACTGTCGCGCAACATCGCAAAACTCATCACACCTCAACAGTTTCACCTGCCGAGCACAAAACAAGCCGTCAGGAGAGCATTTTCTAAGCTGAGAAAGCACATATTTGCCATACACTGGAAAAAACTCAAGCAAAAGCCTGTCGCCATCATTAATCACCGGCAACTCGTCAAGACGCATACAACACCTAATCCTAATGCAGATTATAAACTTATTGCACAAGACCAGCACACCATTTAAAAACACATGTCATTTTGTGATTGTATGAAGACTTTTTTCATTCACGCGAAATCAAATGCAAGTATTTTACTGCCTGATAAAGAAATAGATACGCTGCCGAGAAAAATAGCGCTTGTTACAAACATCCAGCACCTGCACAAGCTTGGCGAGCTTAAAAAACAGCTTGCAGAAAAAGGAAAGGAAGTGTATCTTGCTGGTCAGATTCTTGGCTGCAGAGCTGAGAGTGCGGCGAAGTTTGAAGACAAGGCAGACGCATTCTTGTATGTTGGTTCTGGAGAATTTCACCCTTTGAAAGTCGCAATGCAAACAAACAAACCAGTATACTGCTGGAATCCTGCTTCTGAAAAAATAGGGAAAATATCTGAACAAAAAAAAGCAGAATACCTCGACTACAAACAAAGACAGCTGAACTTGTTTCTCAACGCACAAAAAGTGGGCATTCTTATTTCAGCAAAAACAGGACAAAGCGACAACAAAATAAACTCGCCATCAATCGAGCTTAAAATGAAAAAAGCACTCCAGTTAAAAACGCGAAAAGACAAGGAGTACTACCTGTTCGCATTTGACACTCTTTCAATCCAAGAACTTGAAAACTTTACATTTATTGACTGCTGGGTAAACACTGCCTGCTCCCGCATAGCTGATGAAAAGATTAATATTGTTAATATCGATGATATTTTCTCGAGTTCGGGCACCTAGTGCCCTCACACGAGAAAATGATAAGAAAATATACCTCTATATTTGCAATAATTGTTCTTCTTGTTATTTCTTCATGCGCTACTTCAAAATACGTTGAGATTGGCAACAACAAGATTGACGTCATAATAGCTGATGCGCCGGAAAAATGGAGCAAAGGACTGCAGAATGTTGCAAGCATATCAGAAAATTCAGGCATGCTGTTTGTATTTCCAGAACCAAGACAAGCAAATTTTTGGATGAAAGACACACTCATTCCATTAGACATGATTTTTATTGATGAGAACAAAGTCATCCAGTTCATACGAAAAAACGTCCAGCCATGCACGCAAGAGCCGTGCAAAACATACTCACACGACAACATAAAATACGTGCTTGAAGTCAATGCAGGATATGCTGACAAAAAAAAGATTAAAACAGGAGATAAACTTATGCTTTCTCAAATATAGCAAACCCCGCAATAATCCATTTAACCTTTTCAATGTCGTGGCGGTAAATAGAAATCAGTTCTTCCTTCAAAGGAACACAAACAGTTGACACGAAAAGGTCAGGGTATTCAACAGCGTCTTTCCCGCGGGTAAGCTGAGCTGAAAAAACCTTCAACTTGCGCACCAGCACATCCTGCAAACTTTTTGGCATAACGATTTTTTTAACATCACCCTCGACATGGTGAAGTTCATCAAGAAGTGTTTCACGCGTTTGCGGAGTAAACACCTGCAAGCCATGAAACTGGACAGTGCAAGGCACTCTATGCTCAAACTGAGGCCCCGCCACCAGCAACTGGTTGTAATACTTCTTGAATTTGTTAAGCAAATCAATAACAACCTGATATGATGGGGGCGAAGTCATACTGTTGGGCGAAAAAATTCTTGATGAAACAACGCTGTGCCAATACCTTTGCCAACAACAAATGACTGTTCACCAGACACTTCCCCTAACATTTCTAAAAATGACTTCCTTTCCTTGTAAGTGACAAGTTCAGCACTAATGTTAAGTCTGGTTTCCAATGCAGATATTGCATCCTTCATTGTTCCAAGACTGTCAACCAAGCCAAGCTCCTTAGCTTCACTGCCAAGATAAATAAACCCAGTGGCAAGTTTTTCAACATTCTCACGAGGCAAATGCCTGTTGACAGCAACTGCGTCAATAAAAGAATCATGAAGCTTGTCAAGCACGCCCTGCACGAGTTTTTCCTCCTCAGGAATCATTACTTTCCAAGGAGAACCAACATCCTTGTACTTGCCTGCAACAAGCCTACGATAAGTAACATTATAATCACTGAGCAACCCAGCATACTCGAGGTGAGAGCCAATAACTCCAATAGAGCCTGTAACAGACAAAGGATTAGCCCAAACTTCCTTTGCAGAAGCAGCAACCCAATACCCGCCAGAAGCGCCAACCTCTCGTATTACAGCCATAGTTGGCTTTTTTGCGCGCTGAATCGCCTGCGCAATCTCATACGTTGCAACAGGACTGCCTCCAGGAGAATTAATCTCAAACACTATTGCCTTTATATCATCATTCTTTTCAGCATCACCAATCAAGTCAACAACCTTATGACTCACAACCTCCCTGTCAGGAATAAAACCCCCCGCAGCAGAAGTGGTAATTATGCCTGTTAAAGGAATAACTGCAACATTACCAGACTTCAAAGGCTCAACACCTCCAAAAAACAAGCTGGCAAAACTAAACAAGAAAAAAACCATTAGCAAAGCAAAAAAAGCAGAAACAACACCCCTGAAAATCGTGAAAACAAGTTTAATAAAGTTTAAAATAGAAAACCTGCTCTGCTCATTAATTCTCAACACATTAGACCTCTTTTGCATTGCATCATCAAAGATGGTTTACTTATTTAAATCTTTCCGCAAAAAGTGCTACACTAGAAACTCAACTTGAAGTTCATTTGCGACTTTTTTTATTGTAAGAAAATGTTTGTCTTTTGACACAACAGGCAGTTCACGATTCAAACAAACACTTGCAATAAGAATATCAAAACCACTCTCACGTTCAATAGCTACACTGGTGTCAAGAACTTTTTGTGCTTCCATTCTTCCCTTTCTAACTTTTTAAACAATTTTTTTTGTTTTTCTTCACTAATCTTTCTGAATTCTGCCTGTTCATCAGGAGAAAATGTTGCCAAAATTTCTTTACCATGAACGCTTCCTTTGAGTGTTTTTGCATATGTTATTATATTCTGCCGAGCGGTTTCACTCCATTTAATTTCAGGATGTTTCTTCATCTCAACATGCACCTCTTCAGGAATGCATAACTTTCGGCATATTAATACTCGTGTACCTTTTACTTCTCAATGGCTCCCACCAATCTTTGTTAGTTTTGTACCACTCTACTGTTTTCTTCAACGCATCTTCAAAAGTATACTTGGGCTGCCAGCCAAGAGAAAATAATTTTTCACTTGACAAAGCATACCTGAAATCATGATTTGGGCGATCTGCAACAAAATTAATGTATGAGTCATCTTTTCCACACAATTCAACAAGCTTTTTTGCTATTGCAATATTTGTTTTTTCATTCCCGCCGCCAACATTGTACGCCTGACCTGCTTTGCCATTTTTAAGAACAAAATACAAAGCATCGCAATTATCATCAACAAAAACCCAGTCTCTCATGTTCATACCAGTACCGTACACTGGAATTTTTTCACCCAACAACAGATTAATAGCTGCCAAAGGAATAAATTTCTCAGGAAACTGAAAAGGGCCAAAATTGTTAGAACTTCTCGTAACAACAACATTTTTCCCTTCAGACAACGCAAGCTTATCCGCCTCTGCCTTAGATTTCGCATAAGGGCTTGTTGGGTTGAATAGCGATTGTTCAGATGCACACCCTTCAAGAACACTGCCGTATACTTCATCAGTGGAAACGTGCAATACACGCACGTCAGGACTAAGCTCTTTAATGCAGTCAAACAAATTCTTTGTGCCACCCACATTAATTTTGAAAAACAAGTCAGGATTTTCAAGCGAACGGTCAACATGAGACTCTGCAGCAAAATGAACAACAGCATCAATGCCATAAACAGCCCGCGACAAAGAAAGCTTATCACACACGTCCGCCTTCACAAAAGAAAATTTACTGTGAAGCTGAACATCAAACAAATTCCTTGAAAACGAGCCAAAATCTGTTGGATTACCGGCATACTCCAACTTGTCGTATGCAATTACACTATCACCTTTTGAAAGAGCCAAACGAACAAAATTACTGCCAATAAAGCCAGCCGCACCAGTAATGAGGATGTTCATGCTTTTCACACAGAAGAACCTGCTTTTATAGATTGTGAACCAGCAGTCTCCCCCATATTTCTCTGCAATTCATCAGCTAAATACTGCACAGTAATGTTCGTGTGATGACTCACATTCATGAACGCTTTCTGCACACCTTGCTTTTCAAAAATTAAAGACAAGTTCAAAGGAACATGCGCCTGCACAGTGCGCATAAACAAATCATTATCCCCCTTTGACACATTAATCAACAAATCCCAAAAAAACAGTTCTGCAGACAAAGGAGTCAATGTCACATTCTTCGCCAAACTGCCAGCAGAACCATTATCAAACAATACTTTATACGCGATAACCCTGTCAGGAGTTTCCTTAGTCTGATGCACCTTTTTCAGAAAAGGCATGTCCTCCCCGGTGAACATGCGCACAACAAGCATATCAGCCACATCAACATCCATAAGAAGAGAACGCCACTCTTCACCATCATCAAAAATAACAACTGCAAAATTCGCGATCGAATCATTATAAAATACTTGCGACCGGCTGCCATCCTTCACCACAACCAAACTTTTTGGGTGCATTTTGTTCTGACGAGCATCCATTGCAGTAATATTAACTTCAAACTTATTATCGCAAACAAGCTTCCCACCAACAGTCTTGCACTGGCTCAAACGCGACATTTGAACAGGCGCTGGCGAAAAAACATCCTGCTCATAAACCCTAAAAAGCATTGAAGACGCCTCTTCTTCAGACATGCCATACTTATCAGCCAAATAATCAATAGAAGCGACACGGCTCAAATTTTTCAATTCATGCTTGAACCTTGCAGTCTCAAAATCCCACGCGCTGTAATCGCGGTACAATCCAATCTTGTACAACATATCTTTTGTAGTAACCAAGTAAACATCACGAGGGTTTTTACAATAAAGCGCTTCAATCCCGCTCACGTGCGTATCAAACTGGTCAAATACGTGATTATCAAACTTGCCAGCAATCGGCGCAAGCAAAAACTGTTCAACTGCTTTTAAGCGCTTATTAAAATCAGAACCTCCAACATTAATAAGCCAAAAAGGCTGATTGCACGCCACAGGATGAAAAATCCTCACAATCTCCGAAGCATCAGATGCCAACACTTTAGACATCCAGTACAAATAATGCGTCGTAAACAAACCACCATCAAACAAAGTAGCACGCCTGGCATCAGACTCCCAAAAATAACCCAAATCCCACCACGTGGCAATAACCGCATCAGGAAGAGTATTTTTCTTAAACCAGTCAGCCGCATCAGACATCCCATCATTACCAACAGGAAAAGAAGAAGACTGGGTAAGAACATCAGCCGTAATAAAAAAAGCAAAAAACAAAAATAAAAACACCATCGCACAAATTTTCGCCACCCCATCACTCCAGCCAAAATGAAAACGCCTCAAAAACTCAGGCGCACGAGAAACAATACCATTACAGCCAAGCCCGATAAAAACAACAAAAGGCGGAAGAAACAAGTACATGAACCTTATAGCACCCACACCAGGCACGAGCAACAAAACAGCCCACGAAATAAGCATAAGCTCCTGAATTTTTGGCGCTTGACAAATGTTCCGGTACAACTTGTACGAAATTGCAAAAACAAAAACAAGAACCGGCAAAAAACCACCAAGAACACTCACAAACCTTTTTGGCGAGCTAATTCCCCTCAGCTCAAGCACAGACTTGAAACCAGTAGGAAACAACGAATCCTCACCAGCACCAAGACGCTTCAAAGTCTCCTCAAAAAAAATACTTGACGTAAACCAGAAAACAAGATAAGCAAAAAAAACAAGAACTATGGCAAGCCCGACATAATACTGCCACTTCCTTTTTTCAATAATTTTATGAACAAGAAAAATAGCCAACCACGCAATAACACCCATCACAAGAACAACAACAATAAAATACCAACCAGCCCAAGTCCTTCTCAAAACCCACAACAACGGAACAAAAACCAACACCGCACCAACCGCAAATACAGGCCTTTTCCAGTCAACAAAAAAAAGAGAAACAAACAAAATCAAACACGACAAGAAAAAAACAACAACCTGAGTATCAACATAACCGCCATAATTAAACAAAATAAACAACGGATGAACGGCAAGCACAAAACCAGCAAAAAAACCAGCCAAATTACCTGCAAACTTTCTTGCAATCAAAAATACAACACAAACAGACAAAATACCAAAAAAAACAGGAAAATAAAAAGAACTCACCTCCAACAAAACACCAGAATCAAAAAACCTCCAAATCTTGTAAAAATAAAAAAGCGCATAAGGCGCCACAGAAAACTGAGGCCAGTCACCAGCAGGAGCAAAACGCAACGAGTCAAAAACAACACCCTCCCGATTAAGCTCAGAACCCAAATGCCCATTTTCCAAAAGATTTCTTGAAAGCCTAAACCAATAATACGAATCAGGAGTGTACAAGTAAGTACTCCCAGTCTCATCCCTATACCAACTCTTGTATTTTTGCACAACATCACCAACAGCCACCCCAAAAGCCTCAGACTGCATCGCCTCATACACACGCCGATTAATCATCGCCAACTTCTCATCATACCCCAAAATAGGAAAATTACGGTTAACATCAGAAGTAATCTGAAAACGAAACTGATTAGCCACCAAATCCCTCGCACGCTCATCAATAACAGGAATATCAGCAGTACGAGAAAGAGACTGAAAAGTAATGATTGCAAGCAAAAAAATAATAATCCACGCATTGTACTTCAAAAAAAAATCAGAAAAATACTTCACTACAGCAGATACACGTGAAGGTCTTAACTCAGAACTCGTTGGACTTTCAGGCAACAAACCGCTTTCCTGCTTATGACGCTCTTTAGTCTCAACCTGCTTATTCAATTCAGCACCAACATCCAAACTATAACCAACATGAGGCATGAAAGCAATTGTTTACGAAGAGTATTTAAATATAGCTCTCACAAAAATCATGGTGAAACTATGCCACGACACTCAAAAAAAATCATACTCTGGCGCTTTGACGATGTCAATATAACTGGCACAGATACTATCACCCCAAAAATCATAGACATTTTCAACAACTACAGACAGTCAGCCAATTTCGCTGTTGTTCTCAATCCCCTCAACAAACTTGGTCCCATTCTTCGAACAGCAGCACAACACCATCAGATTATGGCTCACGGACCACCACACGTCTCTTGGACACAACTCACCATAAAACAACTACAAATCACAGTAAAGACCATGCGGCAACGCCTCGATGAAGCACGAATTCCATCGACAAGCTTTGTTTTTCCAGGATTACACAGCACACTAAGAACATATCTTTTTTTAAGAAAGTATGGTTTTCACACAATTGCAAAAGGAAAACGCATATGGAGCTTTCTTGATCCAGTACTTTCAAAAATCTTCAGAATAAAATTTGTACCTTACCATCACTGGTCGACAGAAATATCCTACGAACCACCAAAGCGTAAACCTGCAAATGAATATTATTCAATCATCAACAAATCAAGTCATTTCATCCACATTATGGACCATGTTACTCTTTACACAGAAAAAGATCTTTCATTCCTTAACAATTTTCTCAGAACCGCCTCAAAAACATGCACTTTTGTAACATATGATGCATACTTAAATATTCTTGCCAATAAAAATAAAAACCATCACAGAGTAACACAATGACAGCTCACACGAGTTGGTTGCAAAAAATTCGCTGCCCAGACTGTCAAACCCACCTTACAATTACTTTTTCGCAAGACACATTTCATATCGCAACATGCAGTTGTAGTGAATATCCCGTAATAGACAACATCCTCATTCTTAAAAAGCAACAATACATCAAAAAATCAATCAAGGATATCCGACAGAAAAAAACACGTACTGCACTTCTCCGCGTCATAGAACTCGGCGCTTCGGCCCCACGAAGAGCACTCGTCAAAGCGACAAGAGTTGCATCTCGCATCACAGATCCTTTCTTTGATAGACTACGTGAGATTATTGCACCACCTTATATTAATAATCAACCATTAAGCAAAGCAATAGCAGTCTGGAAAGACTGGGGAACATATAATCAATACCGTCTTATTAGCCATTCGTGGAATGCTGCCGTGCCGCTTCTTCACTTCATCGCTCGCGAAACAAAAAAAACAGATACTGTTATTGATTTAGGCTGTGGTTGGGGGTACTCACTTTGGTACATCCACAACATTAATTCCACTGCCAATCTTTTCGGAATAGACGCTCATTTTGTTAACCTCTACTTTGCCAAAAAATACATTTGCCCACAAGCAAACTATATTTGCACCGATGCCAACCAAACACTTCCGTTAGCAACAAACAGTGTAAAAACAGCATATTCGAGCGACGCCTTTCACTATGTAAAAAAACAAGAGGAACTCGTTAAAGAAATGAAACGAGTGCTCTCACCAGGTGGACTTCTTATTGTAAGCCACATTCACAATAAACGCGTCAACAACCCAGGGCAAGGATTTGCACACACGTTGAAAGAATATGAAAAACTTTTTGGTAACAAGAGTATAATCCTTTCTGAAGACAAACTCATTAAAGACTACGCAGAACATAACCTGCTTGACGTGACTCGACAAACAGCATCTGAAAATAACAAAGCATTCGCCATAATTCTAACAAAAAAAAAGTTATTAGCAAAGTACAAAGACCTTCTTCAACACGTTCATTATCCGCTCTCCATCAACCCGCTCTGGCACTTTACCCGAGATGGTTTTGAAAGAAAAACCCCGCAGATTTACCTGCAAGATACAGAAGCTCCACAGATAACGACTAAAACTTTTGAAAAAATTCGTCTATCAAAAACAACAAAGAACATATTTTTTAAACTTGTGCAAAAAGGTATACTTATTTCAACACCTAAAAATTTTGACTTGTATAAAAATTTTATTCAAGAAAAATGAACAAACAAATCATCTCTAACAGTTTTATTGTTTTTCTTCTAACTGGCAGCACATATCTTTTAAGCATTGTTTTCTCAATACTATTTGCAAAAACCTTTGGAACAAGTAAAGCGGCTGACACATATTTTCTGGCGATGACCATACCACAAATTACCCATGGAATAACCAGTGCATTTTTTTTTACACCAGTTATTTATTACGGAAGTAAGCTATTTGCGCACGCCAAACACAAAGAACTTCATGCGTATTTCTTCCAGAATATTCTTATTTCGGCAATTGTTTCAGGAATATTGAGCATATTTGTCTTTTTAACAGCGCAAGAAATTCTGAACTTTTTTTTCCCTGACACTCCTGTAACACTCATACTCATAGTCACACCGCTTATTGTTCTCTTTGGCATAGCAAGCGTAACTAATGCAATTCTCCATCTCCACAAAAAGTTTATTCTCCCGGCGCTCCTACGCGGTACAGCGCTGCTTGGAGCAACTCTAACTCTTATTGCCTTTGCAGATGTCAACTTCGTGGCACTTGGTTTTTCAATCGGAATACTTTGCCTTCTTTTTTTACAAACTATTTTTATCCTTAAACACAGATACATCAGTTTTTCAATGAAATTTGACTCTGAACTATTCAAGAAAAGCTTCAAATATGCTCTTCCACTTCTTCTTGGTTCGGCATTCTATTATATCGCACGAAATGCACCACTCTACTTCGCTACAAGGATATCTGAAGGTGCTGTAGCAACACTCTCGTATACGTTCACCATTTACTTTGCCATACCTGTACTCATCACAGAACCTGTGAGTACAGTACTTTACCCATATCTAAGCGATCTCGCGCACAAAAATGACAAGACACTAAGAAAAAAAATCAAACTCACAACAGCGTTATCATTCGCTTTTCTAATCCCGCTCACCATGGGCGCATATTTCTTGGCAGAACCAGTTATCACCCTACTCTACCAACGAGGAGCATTCACACAACAAGATGCAGAAATTACTGGAAAAGTATTTTCCATACTTGCACTCAGCATTATACCTATTGCATTCAGGAGTCTTTTCCATTCTTTTTTCTACGCAGTAGGACGACCGTGGGTGCACACTATTTCATTTGCGATACTTAGTTTATTCATAGCTCTCTTCACGTGGATACTGCCGCTCTCGCTTACTATGCTTGCAATTATTATTGTTATGGCAAATTGGCTTACACTCTTTATGGAAGGAGTGTTACTTGCAATCATGATACGCACACGTATTACAAGATTCAAAGAAACTTTCTGACAACCAGATTTAAATAACGTACGTGGATTTTGAACGTGTTATGGGACTGATGGTAAACAAAACTGTACAAAAACCTGCCAATAAGAAACAGCTTTCACCACTTATGTGGCAATACATCATTCGATTATTAAAAATAGGAAGTCTGATTTGTATTGTCTTGGCACTGTTGCTTAACCCCACTACAGTCTCTTGGCTGATTGACAAGAGTGAACCCTTCTCACAGAACACCATTGATGCAATTCACACAGTCCAGTTACTTACAATACTGTTTGGCTTTGGTGCATTTATGAGCGCGCAGTATGCGTTGCCAAAGTTGAGTTTACATATACGCAGAGCAATTCTTACTGTATTCACACTTTTCATTGCGGTCAGTATCGCCTTACTCGTGAGTGAAGTTCTTGTCCGCCTGTTGATTCCTCAGCACACGCTCAATCAACTAAAGTCGCTAAGTCCTGCCATTTATGAAGTGGGAGAAAACATTTCATGGGTATACAAACCAGGTACTAATGGAAACCATGTTACAGGAGAGTTTAACAGCTCGTATTACATCAATTCCTTTGGTATGCGCGACGAAGAACGCCTACTCAAGAAATCTCCTAACGTCACTCGCATTCTGCTTCTCGGAGACTCATTCACAGCCGGATTTGGCGTCCAGCAAAATGAGACGTACGCATACCTGCTTGAACAAATGCTTAATCAACCCGACAGACCTGTTGAAGTCTGGAATGCAGGCATTGACGGATATTCTCCCGACACTGAGTATGTGTTACTTAAGGACAAAATTGAGATGATAAAACCAGACATTGTTATGCTCGGTTTTTACGTTGCTAATGACGTAACTGACCTCTGCAAAAACTCTTGGGAAACAGATCCGAGAGGTCTCCCACAACGCGTCCATTCTAATCTTGTACTTGTTGAAAACAACCAGTTGCGATTTGCAGACAATCATCTGAACAGCTATAAAATAGGAGTTCTCAAATACGTTGACATCATCCTGATGCGCATATCTCATCTATACATCCTTATTAAAAAAACATTCTTTGCAGGTGGAAACGTATACTCTGAGGGCATTTATGTTATGATTGACAAATTTCCAGAAATGCGCATTCAATTGGAACGCACAAAGCACTTACTAACAGAACTAGCCAACCTAAGTACACAACATAATGCAACATTCCACCTCATCATCATTCCAGAACGCTCTCAAGTCAATGAAGAGGAATGGAACATTGTACGTCAAAAATTTGCAAGATACTCACCTGACAGAGACCGTCCACAAAAAGAACTTGTGCAATGGTGCAATGAAAACAACATTACCTGCATCGACCTTTTTCCAGCTCTTCGCGCCAGCACTGAACAAACATACTACCTCATCACTGACTCCCACTTTACGACAGCAGGACATCGAGTGGCTGCTGAAACGATAGCAAAAACTTTAAGAGAGCGTCATGGAGGACAGTGACATGGTCACCATATCAGCAGTTGTTGTTGCAAAAAATGAAGAAGATAAGATAGAGAAATGCTTAAATCATCTGCAATGGGTTGATGAAATAATCATTATCGACAACGGCAGCACAGACAACACAGTTGAGTTGTGCAGAAAATATACTTATAATATTCATTCCTACAACAAACCTGTATTGATTCCTTTTTTACAAAATATAGGTATACAACGTGCAACAAAAGACTGGGTGATTATTATTGATGCAGATGTTATAGTCACGAAAGAGGCGAAAGAGGAGATAATTGAAAAAATCAATTTAGGAACACATGACGGTTACTATCTCAAACACGTTATTTTTTTCCTTGGAAAACCTCTGAGATCACCATATTTCGGTGAGCATAATATTATGAAACTTTTTAAACGAACAAAAGGATATTTCAAAGGAGAATATCCGCATGAGCCAATTACGTTCAGCGGAAAAAGCATCGGATTCATCGATGAGAAACTTTTACACTACGCACACCCAACGATTTCAACTTTTCTAAAGAAACTCGACAAGTATACTACCGAAGAAGCAAAAAAAAATACAAAGCAGCATAATTTTTTTCAGGTATTTGGAACACCTATTTTGGCAATATTCCATTATTTTTTCTTTAGAAAAGGGTACCTTGATGGACTACGCGGTTTCGTATACTGTTGCATGCTTGGCTTGTACATGTTTGTTGGAAGATTAAAAACTTGGGAGATAAAGTATTATAAATCTACACAGGATACTGGTAAAAGATGAATGCTTTGTTTATTTTCCCAAAAGATACTATTCTTTTTGGCGTACCGTTAGGCATTGCCAACCTTGCTGCCTGCGTACGCCAAGCAGGATACGGTGTCAAAATTCTTGATCTCCGCTATGAGCCAGAAACCAAGCTCAAACAAGAACTATCAAAACACGATTACAAACTTATCGGCATTTACTCCTCAAGCGAAATAGCGAATGTAACTTGCGCGATAGCAAAAGAAGTGCAGCAGTTAAACCCTGAAGCGTTTCTGGTTGTCGGAGGCCCGCATGCAACACTTGATCCAGAATTTTTTCTTGAAAAAGGAGTTGACGTCATTCTCAAAGGAGAATCAGAACATACTATTGTTGAATTATGTCAAATAATAAATAAAGTTAAAGACAAGAAAAAAGAGTATTCTGTTTTAGAAAAAGTTAAAGGAATCATCTGGAAAAAGCCAACTGGCGAAGTCATAACAAATCCCCCACAGCCATATATTGAAGACCTTGACTCACTGCCATTTCCGGCATATGACTTGTTCCCCAACCTAAAGGAGAGTTTCAGAGTTAACTACACGTGGACAAACCTTCAGCCATTTACTCACGTGCTGACATCCAGAGGATGCCCTTACCAGTGCACGTTCTGCCAGCCCGTACTGTTCAACATGTTTGGAAAAACAATCAGACGAATGTCTGCAAAAAGAGTTTTTGAACTTCTATCATGGTTGAAAGACGAGTATAAAATAAAAGAAGTCTTCTTTCAGGACGACCTGCTGTTCCATTATTCATGGAAAAACTGGCTGTTCGAATGGCAAAGTCTTGTTAAAAAAAATGATCTTGACATAAGATGGTGGGGGCAATCACGCGCAAACAGCTCCACTAAAGAAATGCTTGAGAAAGCACACAGTGCAGGATGCTATATGGTGATGGTCGGGTGCGAATCAGGCAGCCAGAAAATACTTGATTATTACAACAAACAAATCAAAGTGCAGGATATTGAAAATATGTTTGCGACATGCAAAGAAGTTGGACTGATGACAATTGCAGAAATAATTTTTGGCGCGCCAATCGAAACAACAGAAGATGCCCAAAAGACAGTTGAGTTGATTAAAAAAATAAAGCCAGACAACGTATTCACCACAATACTAACAGCATACCCTGGAACATATTTGTATGACAAGCTTAAAAAAGACAACGTGGAATTTGAAAAAAACTTTGACAAAATAAGCAGAGCAGTACCAACACAAAAAATACAATCACTTCTGACCGAAAATCAAATTCATGAATTCCAGACCTCAATCATACAACCAAACCCATCAATCAAATATATCCTGACAAGACAATATTACCGGAAAACATACACTTTAAAAATAAAAAACCTCATTGAACAAAAAGAATTTAAAAAACTTGGAAACTTACTGTTATTGACGGCAACAGATCCAGCCATAATTAAAATGAGACCGGTTTATCGAAAATACAGAGAAACGAACATCATGAAAGCAATTGGCAATCTGTACAGGTCAATAAAAACACACGCGTAATCGTACGTGTTTAGCTAGAATCTTTTCTGCAGGACCACATGTTTATTTTAGGACACGAAAATCTCGAGTTCGCTAACGCTCACACGAGATTTTCAAATGCTACGGGGAGTTTTGCTTCGAAGCGTTTGAATTTTTGCGTATGAGTGAGGCGAAGCCGAGCGAATACAGAAAATTCGTACCTTCAGAGCTGCTAAACAAGTACCAAAAAACCTTAAATATATAAACAAACTGCTTAATTTTCAGTTTTCATGTTAAATGAGAAATTATTCAATATTCTTGAATCATTTACTTTTTTAGCAATATTATCATCAATCATTCTTAGTTTTTTCATAAGCAACAACACACTCATCTCAACATATGAGAATATGGTAAATCACACACTCAATAAATTCACTGTTGAAATAATTCTTTTATTTGAACAAATCATGCTGATTATTGGCGTACTCATTATTTTTGTTGCGATGTATCTGAAAAGCAAAAAGTTGAAACTTTTCACGTGCAGTGCAAAAACCAACATAATTGGCATCTTGTTACCAATTACAGTACTCGTATTAATACAACTGTTTTTCACCACGCCATTTCTTGATGACTCATTCATCAGCTTCAGATACGCAAAAAATCTGTTTGAAACAGGCAAAGCCACCTTTAATATCTATGAAGAACCTGTTGAAGGATACACACACCCATTGTGGATTGTTTTATTACTCATCCCACAATTTTTAAAAACTGATATTTTCGTATTTGCAAAACTTATGGGGTTATTCTTCAGCATACTTGGACTTATCTTAGTTTATGTTCTTTCAAACAAGAATCCCGCAGCAGCTTGGTTGTATGCATTATCAGCGTCAGTGGCCGGCTGGACAATGACTGGGTTAGAAACGCCAATGTATACCGCAGCATCACTTTTTTTCATTTTTTTATTTC
>JACQIC010000055.1 GCA_016198725.1 Candidatus Aenigmatarchaeota archaeon
ACGAAGCCACTCAGAAAGCTTTCATTCAAGCTTCAAAAGAACCAATGGACCCGTCACAAAAAGAAGACCCATCAGCCAGCTCGCACAAAACACCGCCCGCATAGTCCTCCACAACAGAAGAAAACTATCCTACTTTAACAAATTAGCAGCCGCGGCCTGCTAATTTCCGCGCAAAGCCCACAAAAGCAGAAGCTTTTTAAATGGCACCTGATTTTCTAAATAGGAGTGAGAAAGAACGCGAATGCCAACATAATGTTTCTCACCTAATGAAAGGTGTTATGGCAAAAGACAAACAAAGACGACTGCTCCCAAGTCTGCGGGAGAAAAAAAGGTATCTTGCTTTTGAAGTTATTTCAAAAACCAGCATACCTTCACACGCGGCAACTGAAGCTATTCAACAGTCTGTTCTTTCTTTTGGAGGAGAACTTGGCACAGCAAGCGCAGGACTTTATGTTATGCCAAAACTTTTCAACAAACAAAAAGGAATACTCAGAACCAGCCACACTGCACTTGATCTTGTACGCGCAAGCTTGTGCAGTATCAACCATATCTGCAATGAGCCAGTAATTGTCAGAAGCACAGGCGCGTCAGGATCTTTGAAAAAAGTAAAAAATACAGGTGGGTGAAAACAATGACGACGCCAAAGGAGGATGAAACTATGCAACCAATGCAGCATATGCTAATGGGTTATGACCGTGCAATTACGATGTTCAGCCCTGACGGAAGACTTCTACAAGTCGAGTATGCAAAAAAAACAGTCCGTCAAGGAAGCACTGCTATAGGGATTATCTGCAGCGATGGAGTGCTTTTGGTGGCAGACAAACGTATTGTTGACCCGCTAATAGTGCCGGAAAGTGTTGAAAAAATATTTCAAATAGATGATCATATAGGCGCAACAGCATCAGGCATCTTGTCAGACGCGCGCGTGCTTATCGAAAGAGCTCAAGTGAAAGCACAACAGCACAAGGTTACTTATGATACGCCAACAGACACTATATCAATCGTAAAAGACATCTGCGCACTTAAGCAAATCTGCACGCAATCAGGAGGACTCAGGCCTTTTGGCGTTTCAATCATCCTTGCAGGAATCGACGCAGACGGCCCAAAACTCTACGAAACAGACCCGACAGGCATATTCTTTCAGTACAGGGCAACTGTAATTGGAGAAGGAGAACCTGAAATAGAAGAAATACTGTCAAAAGAATACACTCCAAAAATGACAGTTGAAGAAGGGCTCAGGTTATGCATAACAGCGCTAAACAAAGTCCTTGACAAGCAATTCAATGTTGAAAGAATTGATGCGGCATACATTTTAACTGCAGACAAAAAACTAACAAGAGTTGACAGGCAAAAAATGGAGCGCGTTCTCAAAGAAGCAAAGAAAGGAAAATAAAAATGGAAAAAACAGAAGACACATTATTGTTACAGGACAAAAGCATAGTGATACCGGGAGAAGTCATTGCAACAGGCATGGGCTACATTCCTGGCACAGGAACATACCGTGAAGGAGACAAGCTAAACGCAGCACGCCTCGGACTCTTAACAATTGACGGCAAAGTCGTTAAGCTCCTCCCAGTCTCCGGCAAATATCTTCCAAAACTCAATGACCGTGTAATCGGCAAAGTAATAGACGTCCTCCTTAACGGGTGGCGAATAGAAATCAACTGCCCATACTCCGCAGTGCTCACCCTAAAAGACGCAACAAGTGAATTCATCGCAAGAGGAGCAGACCTAACACAGTACTTCGCGCTTGGAGACTGGATTGTTGCAAAAATAGTCAACGTCACCAGCCAGAAACTTATCGACGTCAGCATGAAAGGTCCTGGACTGCGCAAGCTCCAAGGCGGGCAAATCATTGCTGTCAACCCGCAAAAAGTGCCTCGAATAATAGGCAAAGAAGGGAGTATGGTAACATTAATCAAAGAAGCCACAGGATGCAACATTATCGTGGGGCAAAACGGGCTTGTGTGGATAGAAGGCGACCCAAAAGCGCAGCTGCGCGTCATTGAAACCATCACAAAAATAGAAGTAGAATCACACCTGACAGGACTTACCGAAAGAATATCAACATTCCTGAAAGGTAAAGGTGCATAATGGGATACGAAAAACGATTTGACGGAAGAGGAGTTGAAGAGCTCAGGCAAATGGAAGCAAAAGTCGGCGTAGTCAAAAATGCAGACGGCTCAGCAATGTTCAAAATTGGAAAAACAACAGCAATAGCCGCAGTCTACGGCCCAAGAGACCTTTACCCGAAATTTTTGCAAAATCCTCAAACAGGAATACTACGCGTTGATTACAACATGCTGCCATTCTCAGGACATGGCGAACGCGTAAGGCCAGGCGGAAGCAGAAGAAGCAAGGAAATCAGCATGGTCATGGCAAATGCTCTTCTTCCAGTACTTGATTTGAAAGAGTGGCCAAATGCAGTTGTTGACGTGTTTGTCGACCTGCCGCAAACAGATGCAGGCACAAGATGCGCTGCACTCTGCGCAGCATCAATGGCTCTTGCAGACGCAGGACTCTTAATGAAAGACATGGTCACCGCCATAGCGATAGGGAAAGTCGAAGACAAGATAGTAGTTGACCTAAATTATGAAGAAGACTCTTATGAGCACGGCTCAGACATCGCCATAGCAATGCTCCCCGGCACAGGAAAAATAACACTCTTGCAAATGGACGGGCAAATCACCCCTGAAGATCTTAAGGAAGTTTTTGCAAAAGCAGAAACGGCATGCAAGAAAATACTTGAAGTCCAAAAAACAGCGCTCAAAGAAAAATTCAAAAAACCAGAGGGCATAGCATGACACAAATAGCAAAAGAAACATTACTGGCATCATTCAATGCAGGAATACACCTCGACGGCAGAAAACTCACAGAATACAGGAAACTGACAATAACAACAAACGTGTCACGTTCAGCAGAAGGCTCTGCACGCGTACTTCTCGGAGACACAGACATCATCGTTGGCGTAAAACTCGCGCTGGAAAAACCATACCCTGACACTCCTGAAAAAGGAAACCTAATGGTAAATGCAGAACTCAGGCCGTTATCAAACCCAAGATTTGAAGTTGGGCCGCCAGGAGATGAAGCAGTTGAGATTGCGCGAGTAGTTGACAGAGGAGTCCGGGAAGGAGAAGCAATTGATGCCCGCGCATTGTGCGTCAAGCCAGGAGAACTTGTCTGGAGCGTGATGATTGACATCTGCACAATAAACGCAGCAGGAGGGCTAATAGACGCATCAGGAATAGGCGCGCTGACAGCACTTATCAATGCAAAATATCCAGAACACACAGAAGCAGTAGTGCATTACGAGAAACGAACAACAAAATCACTGCCCCTCGCACACCAGCCACTGCCAGTCACAGTCTTCAAAATAGGAGAACACTTCTTAGTGGATCCTTTGCCTGAAGAAGAAGAGCATGTTGATGCACGCCTCACCATAGCACTAACTGAAAAAAATCACATAAGCGCACTGCAAAAAGGCGGATCTGCACCATTGTCAAAAGAAGACATTTACAAAATGGCAGAAATAGCAGTCAAAGCATCGCAAGAATTAAGAAAACAAATTCTGAGGGAAAAATGAATCAAACAACAAAATACGAAAAAGCAAGAATGATAGGTGCAAGAGCATTGCAAATCAGCATGGGAGCGCCATTCCTCGTAAAAGTAACGCCAGAAGACCTTGAAAAAATCGGCTACAACCCAATCGAAATAGCCAAAAAAGAATTTGACGCAGAAGCACTGCCAATAACAATAAGACGTCCAATGCCAAAACGCGCTGAAACAGCAGCAGTATCAGAAGCCAAAACTGCTTCAGCAACAGCGTAAATGAATGAAATAACACAAGAAAAACTGGAAAAATATTTTTCTTATACTTCACGAGCAATTGCAAAAGTAAAAATCGCGCCTGAAACAAAAATAAACTGGAAGCAAAAAGCAAATGATTTTCTCGACATGGCAAAAAGATATTTCTCAGACGCACAACATTTCCGGAAAAAAGGAGACTGGGTAACTGCATTTGCCGCACTCAACTATGCACACGGCTGGCTGGACGCAGGCGCACGACTCGGACTCTTTGATGTTGAGCACGACAGCGAACTTTTTACAGTGGATTGAGAATTTTAATACACGTTTTTGTGCCACAAAGAATTTAAACAACCCTGACAAGTCTGCCATATGCCTGACTGGGGCAAGTGGAAGAAAAGACTCAAAAAGCTTGCTTTAGCTGGCGCGTTATGTTTCTCAAGTCTTGCCGGAGGCGCATACGGCGCAACAACCGCAATAAACAGCATTCAGCCAAAAGAAAACAGAACTGCAGTTCTTATTTCAGACAGCCACTACGAAGAAACACGCCCAACACTTTCCCCCATACTTAAAACACTCATGTATGTTCCACTTACCATTTATTATAATGTTGACAATTCAGGAGTTGACTGGATTCTTCATGCGCAAAGCAGTGATCTTGAACAAATACTGCAAGATGAGAATTACAAGAATATAGTGCTCGTAGGCCACGGCTCATACAACAGCTGGTCTGCAACAGACAGAACAGTCACTGAAGAAGACATAATACAATGGCAAACTACAAAAAAAGAAGAACTGCTTCAGCTTACGTGTGTAAAAAATGATGGAAGCACACCATTTGGAAACGAAATATCTGATGCCAATTACCATTATAAAGTTGGAAACTCAGACATTGTTCTGCCGACACTAATGGCAGTTGACCTTTTAACAGGGTTTCCAGTACTCAAAGGACAAGCAGAATACACAGACTTTCCATACTTCCAATTGTCTTTATACTTTATTGGCGATGAAAACGTGCAAAGACTGGAAAAAGCATGGCACAGACTTTTCAAAAAGTTTGACAACACAATACGCGAAATAGAAGACAACCAAAAAAATCCAGCGCCAGTACCAGATAACGAAAAACCACAACCATACATGCTTTGGGGAGTATACGTGCTGACAGGCGGGCGCAGGAATCTATAGAGAACTTTGATTATAGAAAACAATAAATAGGTAAATACTTTATACAATTAAAATGGACAAAAAAGAAGTGCTCATACTGCTTGTTGTAGCGCTGGTGGCAGTTTCTGGATTAGTTCTGATGACAAGTCAAACACGCATGACAGGACAGCTTATCTCACCGCAGTTCAGGCAAACAATTTTCAAAGTTCCAAACATTGAACTGCCAAACACTGCAGAACCTATTGAAGAACCTTTTGCAGGCAGATGTGAAAGTGACAGAGACACATACATAACATATCTTGTTTCCTACAAAGCATCAGTTGAATATGCATTTGACGGATGTTATCAAGCATTTGATGGCGAGAAATACTTTTATGATTTCTATTGTGAGGGCACTCCAAGAATGAATCAGGCATGGGTAAGGATAACTCCAGGCTGCAAGGAAACTCCAAAATATGTTTTGTACAGAGAGCCGGTCGGGGATTACCCTTATTAAAAATGGAACCCACAGTCAAAGAAGACATCCAGAATGTTCTTAATCAGATTATTGATTGGCTTTCGCAAGACAAGCCCGAAGAGCTTCTTGAGCTTTCCAACCACGTCATCCACGACGCAAGCATTTTCCAAGATGAAGACTCAATTTCATTTGCAGTTCTCGTCTACGCACTTTACAAAACAATTCTGCGCTGCAAACAGCAAGAAGAATGCAAGTATGGCCAGTTTCTTGAACAGTTAAAAAAAATGCAGCAATTACTTTTAGCAGACAATTTTGACGATTACAGAAATGCAATCAAAAAATTATTTGCAGAAATAAAAAAGTCAGACCAAAAACTGGCATTGTACATTGAAGAAGTGCTTGCCAAAGCGCGCATAAAAAAAGGAAGCAAAATACACGAGCACGGCATATCAATAGCGCGAGCAGCAGAAATGCTCAACATTTCACAATGGGAGCTGGCGAATTATATCGGCAAAACGACCATACCTGAAGCAGTCGGGAAAACAGTCAAGGAAAGGCTTGCGTTTGCCAGAAAACACATGAAAAAACTTGTGTTTGACGCAGGACCAATTATCAGCCTCACCACGAATAATCTTCTATGGACGCTCCTGCAGTTGAAAAAAACAGTTGCAGGGGAATTTTACATACCTTCCTGCGTGAAAAAAGAACTCATCGAAAGACCTTTGCAAACAAAAAAATTCAAGTTTGAAGCACTTCAAGTGGAGTCCCAAGTAGAAGCCGGAGTACTCACCATTGTTCCCCACGAATCAATTGCAGAACAATCAAACGAACTGTACCAGCTTGCCAACAGAATTTTTTACGCTCAAAACAGGCCAATGACAATCCTTCAAATGGGGGAAATCCAAACGCTTGCAAGCGCAATAATGCTTGACGCCAGCGCAGCGGTCGTGGATGAACGCATCACGCGCGCGCTTCTCGAAGAACCAGACAGGCTTAGACAAATTCTCAAACAACGACTGCACACATCTGTCAGAGTTGACAGAAACGCGCTTGATGTGTTTTCAAAAAAAACAAGACACGTGCAGATTGTGAGAAGCGCAGAACTTGCAGTCGTTGCACTCGAAAACGGCATACTGGACAAATTCATAGTTCATGTCCCTGACGCAAAACGAACTCTGCTTGAAAGCGTTCTCTGGGGATTAAAACTCAACGGGTGCGCAATTTCCGAAGAAGAAATAAATGTTCTGCTGAAATCAGCCGAACAGTGACATTTAAATACTAAAACACTTTTAATATTTAAAAATTAATATTTAAAAAAAATGCCCTATTCTAGAATTTCAAAAAAATACCTAAAGCCAAGATGGCCTTTCCTGAAACAAGATGCAAAAGGAACACTGCACGTCGACGGTGTTTCAATCAAAACACTCGCTGAAAAATACGGCACTCCATTGTATGTTTTAGTCGAAAGCGAAATCAGAAACAGAGTCAGACGGTTCAAAAACGCTTTCCCTTACCAAAAATTCAGGCCGCAGTACGCAAGCAAATGCAATTCAAACCTTGAAATCCTCAGAATAATGCGGGAAGAAGGAATGGATATCGACGCGTCAAGCGTTGGAGAAATCATTCTTGCACTGCTTGCGGATTTCGAGCCCAGAGAAATCACGTTCACCAACCTGCACAAAACCGATCAAGACATCATGTTTGCGGCAAAAGTCGGAGTGCAAGCTATCACAGTTGATTCAACAGAAGAACTTGCGCGTGTTGCAAAAGTAGCGCAAAAAATGCGGACACGAATCAGAGTTTTCATCAGGGTAAACCCGCTCATTCAGTACGGCAAATACACTTCAAAACACCAGCAGTACGGCATTGCCAACAGCAGCGTCAAAAAAGCAATCCGCATGGCAAAAGAAGCAAGATACGTTGACCTTATCGGACTGCACTTCCACGGAAGCTACATTTCAGACCCGAAAGTGTATGAAGTTGCAGCGCACAAAATAATCAAGCATGCAGTGTACTGCAAAAGTCTTGGAATCAGAATAAGATATATCGACCTTGGAGGCGGATTCCCATACCAGTACAATGACACAGAAGTTTTCCAGCCAGAAGAAATGGGCAAAAGATTTGTTAAAAAATTTGAGGAAATGATAAAAAAAGCAGACCTTCACCCGCCAACACTTATTTTCGAGCCAGGAAAATTCATGGTTGCAAATGCAGGCATAGGACTCGTAAGAGTTATCAGCAAGAAAAAAAGGCCAAAAAAAACAATGATGATAGTGGACGGCTCAACCTACGCATTCCTGCCAGACGCAATGATTTACAAACAATACTACGAGGTTCTTCCTGCAACAAAAATGACAACAAGACGAACAAAAGAATACACCATAGCAGGATGCACGTGCGACTGCATAGACATTCTTGCCAGAAACAGATGGCTGCCAACTCTTGAAGCAGGAGACCTGCTAACCTTCATGGACTGCGGCGCGTACAGCACAGTCATGGCATCAAACTTCAACACTCTCAAACGTCCGGCAGCAGTTATGGTCAAAGAGAACGGCACAATAAAAATGATCCGCCGAAGAGACAGGTATTCTGAAATGTTCGCTCCAGAACTTGACGTGCTCAAAGTAGCAGACCCGCGCGAACTCAAGAAATTCTATGACCTGACAAGAATCAACATCGACAAGCTCTGGAACGGAAGAAAGAAAACTATAGGAAAATAAAATCTCGAGTTCGCTAACGCTCACAAAACGTTCTCGTCCCTACTGCTAGCTAAAACTTGCATCAAAAACTGGATGCATTTAGGGGCGAGAACGTTTTCACGAGATTTTCAAATGCTACGGGGGCAAATGCTAAAATGCTACAGAGAGTTTAGCTTCGAAGGATTGAATTTTCGCGTATGAGCGAGCCGCAGGCGAGCGAATACAGAAAATTATTTATATGCAAATGATAGAAGGGTTCAAAAGGTGATATTTATTGCAGACGAAAACGCCCTAATTGCACGGTTTGTTGAACAGTACACGACATTAAAGACTGCGCTGGCAGATGAAAAACTCAGCAATGCCATGCAGCAGTACAAAAAACTTCTTGAGCTTTACCAAATAATCAACAACTCATCCCTCGGCAACGTACACAAGGAAATGGCGTACCAGCAAATCCTTAACTGCAGACACGACATCACCCAACTGCACAACGATTCTACAAACAGCACAAACTACGTCGCAATAGCAGTAGTGCTAATCATCGTATCAACAGTCATTTTCATCAACCCAAACCTCGTAGGACTTGCAGTACTGAACACCAGACAAACAGAAACAGTTGAAATCGGCGTATCATTCATAGAAACAAGCCAAAAACAGCTGACCCTGAAAACGCCGCCATCAGCAGTTTTCGCAACTGGAAAAGTCACAGGACACGGAAAAGCACAACTTTACTTAATTGCAGGAGATGAAAAAAGACTTATTTTCGACAACCAACTAGTACCTCTTGTAAACGGAACATTCTTTTCAGACATCTGCCTTGACACCTGCCAGTTATCAAACACAAACAAGTACGTGACACTGCAAGCAGAACTCTCAGACACCATCCTAACAATTGATTCAATAAGCTACGACCCTGACACAAACAGGCCGCCAGAATACATTGCGCCAAGCAGAAACATCGTAGTATCAAAAACAACAACATTCAACCTAAAAGACTACTTCAAAGATCCTGACGGAGATACAATGGCATTTGTTGTCCTGCCAGCAGACGGACTGCAAACACAACTCGTTGGAGCAATGCTAACAATCACACCTGAAAAAGAAGGAAATTACGAACTGCCAATCATCGCATCAGACCCAAAAGAAAGCACAAGAATCATACTGGGAATCTCAAAATAGTGACATGTCAAAAACCACCAGTATAAAACTGGGAAAATCATGACATTTATAAAGAAGCTCATTCCATTAGACGTATGGGTGCTCTTAAGGAAATCTTTGATAAACTTAACAGTCCGTATTGCAGGTATTCTGAAAATAAGCCATTTGAAACTGCCATTCCAGGCGGTGGTTTAGAGAAGCTTGCCAGCACAGAATCGCTTGAATTCTTAGTTAAACACCCACGTGAATATTTGCTGGTTTTATCTTTTGAAAGCGAGCCAACACGCATTATTTATGCAGGCGAGGACATCAATGCAATGCGCGAGACAGTTGAAAAATTAAGAATTCCAAATTCATGGCCGACAAACATTGGTGAAAAGGCATTCTATCTTTTTAGAGGAGAGTTAAAAACGCTTGATGCTGGGCCAGCATACTTTGAAGTCAGTTTCAACCATGGAAAAGAACAACAGCTCAGTTTTGTGCTTAAGAAATTATTGGAAATATATGAAAATGATGCTGAAAAATCTGCCAACGCCAATCATGCAGCAAACCTGCACCTGCTTGGCGGCACATTAAGTTGCTTCTGATAGTCACGGTGTTCTGCAATTTTGAATACGTAATAAATCTTGTTAGTTCCAGGCTCTTGCAGTATTCGTACCAGTGTACCACGGGCGCCAATATCTCGCCATCCTCCAAATGTTCGTACCTGATTATCTGAAGGTTTCCGCAACAGACGTTCAGCCGTGATAAGCTCCAACTTGTTTAATGCAGGAATCTTCCTTGCGGCCGCATTAGTTCCAGACGTGTTGAATGCAAACATTTTGCCAAGCCCTTCGACTTTGTCAAGAAAGTATCTTATTATTTGGTCCTCCTTGATATTCGTCAGCCCCAGAATGTCCTGATCAAATGAGATTTTGATTCCTTTGTATATTTTGGCAAGTCCCAAGAAAAAAAAATCAAGAAATTTTTTGACATTTGACATGGAAATATGTTTCCTTCGGTCAGGTGTTTCTCTTAAAAGATTTGCGGTTCGTTGAAGTTCCTGAACTGTTTTTGCACAGCCAGCATCAAAATCAAAATTTGTTTGCAAATTCCATCCTTTTCCTTTCATCCATACACAAAAGTTCATGAGAGTGTCAGAAAACTTGTTTATTGTTTCAATGTAAACATTCTCATTTCCATCGGGCGATGCAATTTTGTAAAGAATAATATTCTCTATTGCCTTGATGTTATTTTTATCTGAAACGTAGTCAAAATCAGGCCGGTTAATGATTTTTCTGAAGTTTGCCAACTCAGCATATGCCATACAATAATTATTTTTTCCAAAAGTATA
>JACQIC010000058.1 GCA_016198725.1 Candidatus Aenigmatarchaeota archaeon
ACATAATGCAAAAGGACAGTTAGCCTTAAAAACAAGCTCTATTTATTTACTTTGATGCTCACTGACAAAGAACTCAAGAAAGTCTTGAAGGAAAAGTGCAAGAAAGAGCCAGAGAAGTATTATCCTGTACAAACGCTAAAAGAGCTTGGCTTTATTCGCAAACAATGCAATTGCAAAACATTTTTCTGGACAACAAACAAAGACCAAAATGTTTGCGGGGACGCGAAATGTTCTGGCGGCTTCAGGTTTATTGGACAGTCTCCTGCAAAAAACAAGCTCGACTACATAGAAACGTGGAAGACATTTGCTAAATTGTTTTCAGAGCTCGGCTACACTCCAATTGCGAGATACCCTGTTGTTGCAAGATGGCATCCGACAGTTGATTTTACAATAGCAAGCATTGTTGCATTCCAGCCATTTGTAGTTTCAGGAGTTACTCCGCCGCCAGCAAACCCTCTTGTGATTCCGCAGTTCTGCCTCAGGTTTGGCGACATAGATAATGTCGGCATCACCGGCAGCCATTATACTGGTTTCATAATGATTGGGCAGAAAACATTCCAGCCAAAAGAAAAATATGAACCAAACAAATATCTGAAAGACATCTACGTTTGGCTGACAAAAGGAATGGGCTTGCCAAAAGAAGAAATAACATTTCACGAGGATGCGTGGGCAGGAAACAACAATGCAGGGCCAAGCATGGAGTTCTACAGTAGAGGTTTGGAGCTTGGCAATCAAGTATACATGCAGTTTGAGCAAACACCAGAAGGACAGCTTGTTGATTTGAAGCTGAAAGTCCTTGACATGGGGTTGGGAATGGAAAGGGTGCCGTGGTTTACTCAGGGAACAAGCACAAGTTACGAAACAACTTTTCCAACAGTTGTTGATTTTCTTAGGAAAAAAACAGGCATTAAAGTCGACCAAAAAACTTGGCAGGAATTTCTTCCGTACGCAAACATGTTAAACGTAGATGAAGTGGAAAATGTTGAAGAATCATGGAATTTCATAGCACAAAAACTCAAAATAACTGTTAATGATTTGAAGGAAAAAATCCTTCCAAATGCGGCATTGTATTCAATAGCAGACCATTGCAGAAGCCTGCTGTTTGCAATTGCTGACGGCGCGCTGCCAAGCAATGTTGGAGGCATGTACAATCTGCGAGTCATATTGCGAAGAGCGCTAATGCTGATAGACAAGCATAGGTGGAACGTAAACATTTGCGATGTTTGTGAAGAACACGCAAAATACTTGAAACCATTGTTTCCTGAATTAATACTGGCGCTTCCAAGCGTTAAAATAATTCTTGATGTTGAAAAAGTCAAGTATGACGAGCTGAAGAAAAAAACAGCAGAAATCATACGTAAAGTACTTGTCAGACCGATAACAACAGAAGAAATGATAGAACTGTACGACAGCCAAGGCATAAGCCCAGAAACACTGAGAGACGCAGCGCTTGCCGAGGGAAAAGAACTAAAAATTCCAGACAATTTTTATGCACTTGTTGCGCAAAGGCACGAGAAAAAGGAAGTTGAAGCCGCAACAAAAAAAGAAATACATCTACCTCTGCACGACTTGCCTAACACAAAAGCATTATATTTTCAAGACTGGAAAATTGATTCATTCAAGGGAAAAGTCCTTAAAATAATCAACAAGTACGTTGTTCTTGATCAAACAGCGTTTTACCCGACAAGCGGCGGACAAATGCATGATGTTGGAACATTGGGTGGCGCGCAAGTAATTGACGTGTTCAAACAGGAAGGAGTGATTGTCCATACACTTGCAGACATTTCCGGATTAAATGAAGGGGACTTTGTTGAAGGAAAAATAAACTTTGAAAGAAGAAAGCAGCTTACCCAACACCACACCACAACACACATAATAGGTGCTGCTGCCAGGAAAGTGCTTGGAAAACACATAAATCAGGCAGGAGCAAAAAAAGACGTTGACCACGCATATATTGATTTGACACACTACCAACCGATAACTAATGAAGAACTGCGTGAGATAGAAAAAGAAGCAAACAAAACTATCAAGGCAGGAATCAAAACAAACTTAAAATTCTATCCACGGACAGAAGCAGAGAAAAAATTTGGAATGACAATATACCAAGGAGGAGCAGTGCCTGGCGCAGAAATAAGAATAATAGAAATCCCTAAAATAGATGCGCAAGCATGCGGAGGCACTCACCTCAACAACACAAATGAAGCAGAAGAAGTTCTGCTGCAGAAACAAATGAAAGTAAAAGACGGAGTGGTTAGAATATACTTTGTTGCAGGAACAGCTGCAAAAAAAATAAAAAATGAGCAGGAAAGATTGTTGAAAGAGATATCAGAAATTCTTGCAGTGCCGCCAGAACTGACAGTTGGGCGTGCAAAAGAACTGTTTGAAAAATGGAAAACAGCACGCAAAGCAGCAAACAAAGGACAAAATGTAGATGTAAAACAATTCGAGCTTGTCAGCAAAGAAAAGTTTGAAGGAGACACACTTGCAAAACTATCTGAAGAACTGAATACACAAGTTGAATACGTGCCGAAAACATTGAGAAGATTTTTGGAAGAACTTGAAAAATTTAAGAAAAAAAGCTGACAAGAACTTAATACTTTTTCAACATCTTATCAGACTCATAATTCCGCATCATGTTATTTGACTGGTGCTTGTTTTGCATTTGCATCATAACCATCACTGGCTTTCTTCCGGGAGTGGCAACTTTATTTTCATCAATTATTTTAATCCCGTACTGGCTAAGCAGTGCAAGACTTACGCGGCCGCCGGCTTCTCTGTTGAGCTCATCATATGACATACCGTGATGCACGATTATCTTTCTGGCGGCCATACCTGTAGTTTCAGGCTCCTGCAACGAAACAAGTCCTGCAATAGCAACTGCAACAATAATACTCATTATTCCCAATACGTGTTTTTCCATAAATATCACCTGTAACACATAAACGACTTGCAGTATATCTGGGTTGGTATGTACTGATACGTTTCATGTTTTACCAAACAGCTTGTTAAACACGTCCAGCGTGTAAAGCATTATTGCCTGCGCCTGCTCTTTTGATGGCGAGAATGCAGTGTTTTTTTTGTGCACTGAAAACACGCGAACTTGATTAATAAGATGTATCTGGTTTGATAACGCAGGATCAAGTGAGATTCCTTTTTCGTTCATTTTTGCGATCAAACTTCCCAAGCCAATGCCTGGCGCGGTTTCAAGCAAATCATTTCCTGTTGCCTCAAAATATTTCCTGTGGAGCGCCGTTTCCAAAAGTCTGCCGCACAAGATTACAACGCTTCTGTAACAGCCCGCATCATAACATTTTTGCACCTCATTCATGTCCGCGCTTATTTCATCGCGAATGTCTGCAGGAATTGCAAACAAGTCAAGCGATGATTTTGTTTGCGGCCGTTCAATTATTTTGACCGCAAGCGAGGACATTTCATCAAGTACGGTCTTGCAGGATGCCAAATCATCTGCCGTCTTTAATTTTTCGCAAACTTTTCTCAGCGAATGAAGCGTGTGAATGTCTGCATCAACTTTTCCTGCAGAGCTTAATACGACCTTTAAAGCAGTGTGAAATGCAGTGTGCGCTGCTGCAAGCTGTTGTTTTTTGAAATCATTAATCAGCGCGCTGTTCTGCGACTGGTACGGATTAATGCTGCCTTTCTGGCAAGCGCCGAGAGCCTGTTGTAGTTGGCGGAGTGATTGCTGGAAGTCTGACATGCGCTCAGTTCATTCCAGTCATTATTTATATGTTTCCATCAGGTTTAAAAGTATGAAAATTTTTCAGAACAGAATGACTGGTATAGAAAATATTTTTGATTTTGATGACCTTCTGATTGAAGGAAGGGAAAAAATCAGGTATGAGAGAAGAAAGATACGAGAATACGAATTTAGAATTCCTCTCTGTGAAATGAAACTGCAGGGTTTTCTGTACCAAATGCAGTATTTTGTGGTTGAAATTGGCGAAAAAAATATCAGGCCAGATTCCCGTATGTTTGCAGTTGTTTTTGGCGACCATATTCATATGTCTATTATCGCCAGCGAACTTGGTGGGCCGCGCTATGTAAGTAGTGTTTGTTGTGAACAGATTCATGGAACGAAAATAATTAAACGTTTCTTTTTGAGTTCTGACGCGGGTCCTAAATTTACTCAAGACCCAACAATAGCAGAACAGGCAATTGAAGTGTATGCGCAGTTGGTTAAAATAAATAAAACATAATGGCAGAGTGCATTAATACTAAAACATACACGGATTTCATTTAAACATCTCCAATGATGGTATTATTTTTAGCTCAATTCCCCGGTTGCTGCAGACTTTACAAGCAAAGGTTCTTCACTTAAAACACACAGTGCATACTTTAGTGCACTTTCCACTGTGGTGAAAATCTTTATTTTATCATAAATTTACAAGACGATGATAAATATTCTTCTAAACCAAAAGTATTTATAGTAGACATTTATACTATGATTTACTATGAGTATTTCCAAAATTACACGTAACTTTCAGGTAACACTGCCACGAGATGTGCGTGAAATAAAAGATCTGAATGTAGGTGACAAGGTTTTGTTTGTTGTTGAAGGCGAACGGGTAGATCTTGTCAAGTTGGACAAAAATGTAGTCAAAGCTGCTGCAGGTCTTTGGACTGGAATGAAAGAAACAGGGGTAGACTATGAGCGAAGAATTAGAACGGGGTGGAGAAAACGGCAGGTGAAATGATTCTTATCGATACAAATATTTTTGTAGATCATCTTCGGAACTACCCACTGGCAGTTGAATTTTTCAATTCTCTCACCTATGCGATTTACTCTGCAGTTACTGAAGCAGAGCTCCTCGCTGGAAAGGCCAACGATGACGAAGAAAAACGTGAAAAATTGATGCACTTTCTACACCGCTGGGAAAAAATACATGTGACCAATCCTGTTGCTGTTCTCGCAGGAGATCTGGCACGAAAACATAATATTGAAATTCCAGATGCAATTATTGCTGCAACGGCACTTCTGAATGAGGCAACACTCGTTACCAGAAATATTAAGGATTTTGAGCGTGTTGAAAACCTGAAGCTGGAGATGCCATATTAAGATTTTTCTGTCTTCCGCTTCTTAAAAGTATGCTCTGATTAAATAATAATTCAACATAATATCCGAACTTTCTTCTCACAAGATGTTTGGTGTAGGTCAGCGCAAGTTCTTTTGTTGCGAAAGTGATTGGTTTTGACTGCAGTGCTTTCCTTGCAGCTTCTCTTGTCACCCAGACTCCAAGAGGCATTGTATATTCGTTTGTTATGAAGCGGAAAACAAGCGCTGATGTCTGCTGTTTTAATTCAGCAAGTTTTTCAAGAATTGCAAGCCGCACAGTATAGTATCCGCCTGCGCATTGTTCTGCATAATCCTTTCTGCCAAACACTCCTTCATAATCAGTTGATACTCCCCCTATTGCATCATAAACTCCTGGAAGCGCTATCTCAAAAAGTTCATAACTCCAGCAGCTGCCCAAAAATAGAATCAAATAATAATTTCCAAGATAGCTGCCAAAATACGCCTGAATTTCACCAACTGAATTATCAAGAATCTGCTTATACAAGTGCTTACCGAGAATATCATCTGTTGCGGTTATACTCCATCTGGTTGGCACAAGGCGCCTGTTTTTTCCCAGTCCAACAATTCCGACGCTAAGCAGCTTGGACAGCTGATGCTCGTCAAAACCCTTATTGTAAAGTTTCAACATGGCGCCTACTGCAAGCAGGTCTGTGTCGCTCACAACCTTATCAACGGCTGTAGGAATGCTTGGATTACTGGTCAGCTCTGCTTTAACAATATCACTTGAAGGTCCCATAGGTGCATGGTGGACATCCAGCGTCAATGAGAATTTTGGAATCTTAGAAAGCTGAACTTCAATATCTACGGGCTTGTCTGCCATCCCTATGAACTGCGCTAGTTCTACAACATTGTTTGGCTTTTTGACGTGCGCTTGCGTTTTTGATTGCACGAGCGCAGAGCGCAAGTCAACAATTCTCGGTATTGCATAATTTGAATTAACCCACTGCTTAGGCGCATCGTATTCTTGCGCATCTGTTACAAAAGGCGGCGCCAAAATTCCAACATTGATGTGCGGATAGCCATATCTGCCAATAAAAGGAGCAGGTGACGCGCCATAAAACTCTGGCTTTGACAGCAAATGTTTTACTTCTGTCAGCCGCAAAGCCCTTGCATTAACAGGACACTGAGAAGAAGTATGTTGTCCTTTGCAATAGAGGCAGGGAGGCATGAGATAGTTGTTATTGATGAATTTTTAAGTGTATCATAAATATGTTAATATAACAAAGGATACAAATAATTTAACTTACCGAAAAGTATATATATTTCAATATTTTTCTATACAAATATGACAGAAGCTATTGGCATTAGTATTAGGATTGATCCTGGCATCAAAGCAGCAATGGACGTACATGAAGAAGTAAACTGGAGTGCTGTCATCCGCCAGGCTATTCAGGAAAAGATTGAGGAATTGGAGTTTGCTCCTATCGATCGCGAAAAGACAGCAAAAGCGCTTGCACTAACTTCAAAATTTAGGGCTATGAAACGGGTTACTAAAAAAACTGCAGTGGAGATTATTCGCGAATGGCGAGAGAAAAGAAGATAGTTGATGCATCAGTGCTGGCAAAATGCTTCCTTAAAGAAGACGACTCTGGCAAGGCGATCGCGTTGGTTGAAGGCCACTTGTCAGGTCAATACGTGCTGATAGTTCCTGAACTGATTTTTTTTGAAGTGCTCAATGCAATAAAATATCAGCTTAAGCCAACAGAGGAAGAATTGGTCGAGGCAGCAAAGGCATTAAGTGAATTTCAGTTGCACGTAGAACATGCTGGCGAATTCATCCTCTCCAAACTGAGCCGTATTGCCATTACCTGCAACCTTACTGCTTATGATGCAACATATGTAGCATTAGGACAGTTACATAGTGCTGAAGTTTTGACTGCAGACAAAAAACTTGTCAAAACGGGCCTGCCATTTGTAAAACAGTTTTAAGAAAGATTCGATAGCAAAGCTTAATTCACCGCCACAATATATCTCTGATCCACTTTGCCGTTATTGATACCGTAATCAAGCGCGTGCTTCCAAATATGCAAATCTTCAGGATTTGCTTTGAATTTTGTGGCGCCAGTTTCTGCTTCTTTTGGTTGTTCAATCAATCGTATCCTGAAGGATTTATCTTTGAAGATTATCAGCAAAGTATTGAAATCAGTAAAGTGCGTATAATAACCAAGTTTTATTTGCTTTTCAAGCTGTTGAGCTACCTTATCAATATCTGCATCATCAACTTCAACTGTGTCCAAATGCCAAACCCGCACTTGGCCCGCTTCTGTATTCCTTTCAATGACTGATTTGAGAATCTTGAGTTTTAATAATGCATTTTTATCTTCCAAGCTTTCTTCAATTATCCATCCTTTCCATACAGACTTCTTTGATAGTTTACAGATATATGCAATGCCTGCATCTTGAACTATATTTGCGCGTAGTGCTGCTTTGTCAAAGATGGATAAGAGTTGGTTTTTTGAGAATTGTTCTGAGCTTGTGCCGTCTTGAAAAATTACCGTGCCATTTTTTCTTATTTCTTTAATGTCTTCCTTGGCAAGTTTACGATACACCTTCATCCGTTCCTTAAGCGCTTTTTCCGAGAAAACACTGATGATGATATGACCATTTCTTTTCAGCACTCGTTCCATTTCCTTAAGAATTTGATATTTCTTGTCTCCAAAATTTGCGAATGTGCTCATACAGGTAACAACGTCAAAAGATTCATTGTCAAAAGGCAAGTCATCTCCCTCGCCAAAAATTATCTTAACAGAAGGATAATGCTTAAAATTTTCTTTTGCATGTTTTACCGCAACAACGTCGTTGTCAATGCCTGTCAGGCTTGTCGTGATAGGAAGCAATTCCCTTAAGCTTCTTCCATTGCCACAACCAACTTCAAGAACGCTGGAATTTTTTTTCACATGCTCTGTGAGGAACTGCCTTTCTGCTTCAAACCATTTCAAATATGCGAGAGGTGCATCTTGCAGCAACTGTTCCCAAAAAATAATGTTCTTTTTGGCCATAATTGAAATTGGCAGAAACAACTATTTATAACTTATGAAGTGAGAATCATTCAACAATCACAACATTCCTTACGCCAACAAAATCAGTATCGCAAGTAACAAGTGTTGCTTGTTCTTTCCAAGCGGTTACCAGATGAATCCCGTCGACCAGTCCAAATTTACTGTTAATTTTTCTTCTGTCATTTTTCAATCTTGCAGCGTCAACAGCGATATCAACAGTTATAGGTAGAATTGCTGCTTTGCTTTGGACAAACTCCAGTGTTGGCTCAAATGGCCGATTCTCACGTGTGTGTTTGTCAGCCAGCTCTGCAATAGCAATGATTGAAGTAGCAATTTCTTCTTCATCCACAATATGCCTGATTTTTGCCCCTTTTCGTGTTCCTCCAAAATACTCCACCCATGCAGAACTGTCAATAACATACTTATAACTCATGGAGTTTTGACCTGTCTTCTTTTTTCCACGATAAACCTTTTATTGCTCCGAACATTGATTCTGCTACTTTTGTATGCGTCTTGAGCAAGTGCTGAATAACGTCATCGTATGACTCTTTGCCTTCATTTCTTTTCAGCACTTCCAGAACCTGCTTTGTTGATACAGACACCTGAATCGTTGTCATATACCTATAGTTATAGTTACAACTATATAAATGTATGCAAGAATAATAATAAGGCTATTATGGGAGGGGTGCTGGCTGCGGGGCATTTTGCGGCAGCGCTTGAAAACAGGAGGGCAATTGTGGAAAACAAGAGCAGAGCTCCATGAAAGACACAGTTAATATGTCAGAAATATACCACTGGTGTTGCATCACCAGTGGACGTAGTCCATTATCGTGTTCTCAGAAGGGGTATATTTCTGAGCATGAACTGAGAAATTTACAAATTTCTGGTTTGTTAGAAATCCCAAGGATTTCAAACACTCAAGAACCACACATCATGCCACCGGTGTTGAGCGAGCGTAGCGAGCGATCACCGGTGGTTCTTGACACATTTTTCTTCCAAACACAAACTCATTTAAGTGGCATAATAAGTATTAATCAATTTGTCAGCCAGAGAATCTCAATCTTATTTTTCCCTGAAATGCACCATTAAACACGTCAAACAATGTATTGATAACATCCTGTATTGGAAGCCCATTGAATTTTTGGAGAGTTTTGCACGAGCCAAGAAGAGCTCGCGAAAAATCCTTGTAGTCTTCAAGTGTGGCAAGCGAAGTATCTGTCAGTTCAATGTGGGTGATTCCTGAAGGGGAAGCCACGCCCGCAAACACGTTGATTAAAGGGTGTTTTTGCATGCTGAACGCCAAATGATCAATTACCCACTGAGTGGGAAAACACAGATACGTATTTGCAATGGTGTCTGCATCACACTGATTCAGAAGTGTTTGCAATGACTCGCAAATTTTCTTTGGCTGCGTGCAATACTCAATAACGTCTTTCTTGTAAAGTTTTTCGTCACTTCTTTCTTTAACCTCAAATGAACAAAGACTGTTTTCTACTTCAAACAGAGATGCTTCGAGTGAAACATGATACCACTTTGAATCGGCAGGAACAAAGTTCCACAGACCAATTATGTTTTCACTGCGCGCAAGATTAATCAAGTCCTTCTCGCCTTCTTGCCTGCTTTTTCTGACAACATATGGTGTACAAGTAATACTTAAAGGAGCATTCTCGACCAATTGTTCATAACGCATCCATCCGAAATACTGCACCATTTTACGAAAAATTTCCTTGAAATCGCGCATGCTGGAGTCTGCACTGTTTGCATTTATAAAACTGAAGTTAACACCATGCATACTTTCTGTATCACACTGAAAAAGCTTATAAATACACCAATGCCGATTGTGACGTACGATGAACGAGTTGGATTATCTTCACGTGTTACGCGCGTTGCAGGAACTTCCATTTAATGTCGGAAAAAAACTTCTTGTTGACTTTTTATGGGGAAACGAAGGAAACGAGTCGATAAAAAAGCACAGAATATCAAGACTGCCCTCCTTCAGTGCTCTTTGCGGTTATGCACCGCATGAAGTTGAAGGAATGGTTGACAGCCTAATTCAAAACAATCTCATTGAGCAAGTCTCACTGCCGTCAAACAAATTCATAAAAGTATATGGATTGTCGGCAGCAGGAAGAATGGAGCTTGAGAAGCCGGCTTTGCACACCAAAAAAATCGCAGCACGTTACGCATTCAATGAAACAAAAATCACAGAACAAGACAGGCAGTTATTTGCATCATTTGAGTCCTTCCTTAAACCGTATAATGATGAACAAAAAAAGGCAATAACGTCTCCTGCAAAGAAAATACTCTGCATTGCTGGTGCAGGAAGCGGCAAAACAACAACGCTAACGAAAAGAATTGAGTTTTTCATAAAATTCCGCTCTATCCACCCCCAAAAAATACTGGCGATAACATTCACCCGCAAGGCAAGACAGGAAATGCAGAAAAGACTATTGAATGCAGAAATAAACGTGCGCGTTGAAACATTCAATTCATTTTGCGAAAAAATCCTGCAGGCATACAATAATCTCGCATACGATAGGCAAACGCGGGTTATTTCTTTCAAGGAAAAAATACAACTTATCCGACAAGCGCTTCATTCTGAAGGAAAAACCATGCAGCAGGCAGTTGAAGTTTATTACTCGTTTGACCAGAAAAGAGGAAAAACAAGTGACGAACTTGCACAGGGATTCATAAATGACTGCTTCAGCATACTTGACCATTGCAAAGGAGAAGACAAACAATTAAAAAACTTCTCACAAAAAGAAGGACTCCAAGAAGATGAAAAAGTCAAATCTGTTCTTGTCTATAATGTGTGCCTTCATGTACAACAGACCATGCAAAAACTTGGTTTGAGAGATTATGCAGACCAGATACTAGACGTTATTGCATTGTTCAATAAAAATAAAACACTTATTCCGCAATATGAATACGTTCTGGTCGATGAATATCAGGACATTAATCATTCGCAGATGGCTGTAATAGAGCTGCTATCTCCCCAAAACCTGTTCTGCGTGGGTGATCCTCGTCAATCAATTTTTGGCTGGCGTGGCTCAAAAGTCAAATATATTCTTGACTTTGAAAAAAAATATTCTGGCGCAGAAATCGTCGTGCTGACAAAAAATTATCGCTCTTCTCCTGAAATTGTCAGGCTAATTAACGAATCAATCAAGTCTTTGCAGCTGCCAAATCTCGAGTCCACAACTACTCATTCAGGAGAAGTCATGCTGGTAAAATGCGATAGCGAAATTGAGGAAAACCAAATGATTGTTCAAAAGATAGCAAACAATGTGATCTCACGGCAAGAAATTTTCGTGCTCGCGCGCACCAACAGACAACTCAAAGAACTCAGCGACTTGATGAAAATACGAAGAATCCCGCATGTGATAAGAAATGACGAAGTGCATGCAGAAGCAGGCGAAGGGGAAGTCACGTTGTCAACAATACATGCCATTAAAGGAATGGAAGCAGACATGGTGTTTGTGCTGGGCTGTACAGGAATGTATTTTCCTTGCAAATCAAGCGAACACCCGGTTATTGAACTGGCAAAAGAAATTGATTATGACAAAGAAGAAGAAGAAAAAAGATTATTTTATGTCGCAATGAGCAGAGCAAGAAAACACCTTCATATGAGTTACGTGGGCAACGGCCTGACAAGATTTGTAACACCGGAAATGAAGAATTTATTTCAGACAAAATCCACAACATCACGGGCTGAACGTTCTGCGCCCGCACAAAGACAAAGTGTCAACCTTCAACAATACTCCCTGCTCAGCGCAGATGCCGGCATACTGGCACAACTAAAAAACTGGCGAAGGCAAGCCGCACGGCAAGCAAACATACCTGCATACATGATATTCCACGACAAAGTCCTAATAGAAATTGCCGCCCAGAAGCCAGAAAGTCTTCAGGAACTCGTCAAAATAAAAGGAATGGGGCCTGTGAAGCTGGAAAAGTACGGTGAAGAGTTGTTGAAAATCATAGGAAAATCATAGGAAATTGATGAGAGTTGCCATAATCAATTATTTGTGTCCTTTGCCATAATATGAAGTGAATTGTTTTTTGAACTCGCCAAGCCTGTTCTCAATAATTGCAGTTCTTGTGTCCCTCATCAGCTTAAGCACAAAATTAACATTATGAATAGTGTTGAGCCGTTCTCCGAGAACTTCTTTTGTTTTTGCAAGATGGTGCAGGTAACTTCTTGTATAATTAGTGCAGGTGTGGCATTCACAATTCTCATCCAGAGGTTTGAGGTCGTCATGGTGCTGTTTTTTCAGAATGTCAATCTTTCCTTTTGAAGTGTATAACTCATTATGTCTTGCATTCTTTGTCGGATAACAGGAATCAAACAGGTCAACACCTTTTTCTATTGCGTCAAGCATATCAGCAGGGCTGCCAACACCCATCAAGTATCGTGGCTTGTTTTTATCAATCAATGATGTGCTTGCAGTAATTGCGTCGTTCATTGCTGAAGATCCTTCTCCAATACCAAGTCCGCCAATTGCGACACCGTCGAATGAAAGCGAGTTAATGAATGAAGTGCTTTTCTTTCGCAGTTCAACATCAATACCTCCTTGTGCAATCCCGAATTTCAATTGCTTGGAATTATTGTGCACTTTCAGAAATTTTTCTGCCCAAGAGTGAGTTTTCCTGACCGCATCAATAAGTGCTTCGTGGTTTGAGCCAAAAGACGGCTGGCAGTCAAGCGCCATGACGACATCCGCGCCAAGTCTTTGCTCAATGTCGGCAATCATTTCTGGCGTTGCAAAAATCTTTTTGCCATCAAACGGGCTTTTAAACAAGATTCCATCATCAGTCGTCTTGATAAAAAAACTTGGCAAAATCATCTGAAAGCCGCCACTGTCATTGAAAATACAGTATTCCCAGTTAATGAATTTATGCAAGCCGCCATGTGCTTCTACAGTTTCCATTCCTGGCTTTAGGCTGAGCACAAAAGCATTGCTCATTATCGCTCTTGCACCAAACAATTCAAGCTCTTGCATTGTCAAATGCTTTGCAGCACCCTTAGTAGCAACAGGCATGAAAAAAGGAGTTTCCACCTCTCCGTGCGCAGTATGCAAAATACCTGCCCTTGCATTGCCGTCAGTATTTGTCAGTTCAAACATACTCCACATCCACTTCCAACCCGTCAACAGTAGGATATTCCTCAACAATGGCAGGCACAAGCCCTGCTTTTTTTATTTGCTTTGAATATTGCCTTGCATGACTTTTTGGAATGACGATTCTTCCTTTTTTCTCATCAATAACTGTTTT
This sequence comes from Candidatus Aenigmatarchaeota archaeon, assembly GCA_016198725.1. Classification (GTDB taxonomy): domain Archaea; phylum Nanobdellota; class Nanobdellia; order Woesearchaeales; family ARS49; genus JACQIC01. The sequence continues at coordinate 13,363 of JACQIC010000058.1, forward strand.
GTCTGCTTTAAGAAAGTTCAGTTTTTCAAGTGCATCATTTAGTCTGCCTGTTATGTTTTCCTGTTTCGGTATTTTGCTTGCAGGAGCCGTGTCTGGTAGATAGATGCAGCCCCTTATCAACAGTCCTTCTTCTGTAATTATATCATACGGCTGTCCAACCATTTGAGCACGAAGCTTAAACCGGTTTTTCATCTGCACGCCATCCTTTAATTTGGCAGTGCAGAAGTGAACAGGAAGCTTTTTTCTAAAAGCATATTCTGCCAGCTCAAATGCTGTTTTCTCGCTTCCACCAACACCGTAACTGACATTATCCTTTGGCTTGAACCCTTTTTCCCTAAGCTTGAAGTGTGGTATTTCAGTATCTGACAATTCAAGCTCGTTAAGATTGAGAAAATCAACTTTGTCTGCGATGAAATCAATAAGTTTTTTTGTTTTTTCCTCATAACCAGGAATTGCAGGAATTTCAACACCAGTTTTCCATCCAAACGTTTTTGCAAGCTTGAGATTGTTCCAAAGTTTGTCATCATCAAGGTCCGGGTGAAAACGTATTTCGTCAAGTCCTGCGTCATAAAGCTTCTGAAGGCGCTCTTTTGTTACGAGCATAAGTGAAGTGTACAAGTGTATGTGAAAACGCTTGCTAAACCGCTCCTTCAGCAAACGAATGTACTTGCAGCATCTTTCAACATTTGCCAAAGGATCTCCGCCAGTAATGCCTGCACCTGTTGCCTGCGTTAACCTTGCCTCTTCAAACAGCTCAACAGGATTCTCAGGATTTTCTATCTTCCACTCATTTGCGTAAACAACATCATGCCCAAACTTGTGCTCGCTTACAGGGCAGTAAAAGCATTTTTGAGGGCAAATGCCAGTAATAAACAACACGAGCTTTCTGCCCTGCACGCACTTCCGGCATCCCTCTGACAGCTGTCCAGCGCACCATGAATAGTGTTTTGTTTTGGTAATGTCCATACGACTGAAATAAAGTTTTGCGGTTATAAAGGTGTGTTAATCAAAGATAGCTAAAGAGCTGCACCAAATAAGATAATCATTTCAACCCATGCTTCTTATTAACCCTAAATGCATTATTTTCTTTTGTGTATACGCAAATGTCCGTTACTTTCCATGATTGACTAAATTCTACGGCCAATTTTGATACTTCATCAATATACTCTTCTGGAAACGAGCCGATTGTAGCATGGAATGTCCATGTTTCTGCGCTGTACAACAAACCGTATGCTTCAAGGTTTTTTCTTTGTTCGTCTGTAATGTCCTGTCTGTGCATGTGTTTCAGTGCCTGTTCTGGTGTGCGGATGGCATTCAGCTGCTTTACAACTTCTTGCTGCATTTTTCGTAATTCAGGTGAATCTTCCAAACGATAAACAAGAGTGTGCAGTCTGGTTGCTGCATCGTAGCCAAAAGAATGCAGTCCTGCAACACAAGCATCAAATGCAGGAGTTCTTTTTGCGATGTCACTTACAATATCTTCTACTCTTTCCACAGAAGGAAAAGTATTCACAAAAAGGGTTATGTGTGGTTCTGCTTGCCTGTAGTAATTAATTGGTGTGATTTTGTCCGCAGCATTTCTGACTGAATTAATAATATCAGTTAATGCAGGTGGAGGTGCTAGTCCGACAAGAACAGGGATGGTCATACTTGGAGTAAAATTGGTATTTTGTTTTAAATGTATTGTGAGGATAGCTGTTTTTGTGACTCAACATATGGTTTTATCTACTAGTTGATCGTACAAATATCAATGAAGCTTTATCCCTCGCGCAAACCCTACAAAAAAGGGTATTTTCCGGTGTCTGATGGGCATAAGCTGTACTATGCACTGTATGGCAATTCAAAAGGAATGCCTGTTTTGTTTGTGCATGGAGGTCCTGGCGTTGGCTGTGGGAAAAACGCGCACAGGTTTTTTGACGCGAGAAAATTCAACATACTCACGATTGACCAGCGTGGCGCAGGAAAAAGCAAGCCATTTGCGAGCCTGAAGGGGAACAAAACACAAAATTTAATAGAAGATCTCAGAAATTTCCTGAACTTTCTTGGCATCAAAAAGACTTATCTGTTCGGTGGCAGCTGGGGTTCGTGCCTGTCACTTTGTTACGCAATCAAATATCCTGAGACTGTAAAAGGAATGGTGCTGCGCGGAATCTATCTTGGCACACGACGTGAAAATGATTATTTTCTGAAAGGCGGAGCAAAAACACATTTTCCTGAAGTATGGGAACGCTTTCTGAGATTTGCACCAAAAAAGTATCGGCATTTTCCTGCAAAGTATTACTGGAAAAAAATGAATTCTAAAAATAAAAAAATTGCTGAAAAATACTGCAGGGAATGGGCGCTGTATGAAAGCAGCATGCTTCATTTGGAATACAAACCTGCAAATGTGCAAAAAAAAACAAAAGGAAACTGGGTGATACCGCTTGCAAAACTTGAGGCGTTATACCTGATGAATGACTGCTTCCTGCCAAAAAATTACATTCTAAACAACATTCACAGAATAAAACACATTCCAACCACAATAGTGCATGGCAGGTACGATTTTGTGTGCGTGCCTGAGAACGCGTACCAACTTCACAAGGCGCTGAAAGCGTCAAAACTATATTTTGTAACAGCCGGGCACGCATCTTCTGATGCCGAAATAGAAAAAACACTTGTGAGAGAGATGAAACTGACAGTCAGATTTTAAACTGTCCATTTATCAACTGAACAAGAATGCGGCAAGTCTTCGGCGTCAATCTTAAACTGGCTGCATGCTTTTTTGCGCTCCCAAAAATACCAGCAGTTTTTTCCAAACACTTTGAATGCGTGACAAGTGTCGCAGATTTGTGCCATAATTATAATATTACTCGAGACTCTTTAAAAACCTTGTGCGAATTAATACTTTGTTTTGCCGGTATTGATTATAAGAATTTTTTTGTGTTTTGGCATCTTGTTTTTCATCTGAAGAAGTAGCGCCAACCCTGCAATTCCTGATGGTTCGCAGTTTATTCTCTGCTGTTCAGCAAGTTCAACGGCTTTGTCAAGAAAATATTCCTGCACGACATGAATATTTGATTCGGAACCACAATAACCTGCGCACTTGTACAGCCGTATCCATTGCTCGTCAAAATGAACAAATGGAAGATGTGGCGAGTATAATTTTTCTGCTTTTGATTTGGGATTATTGGTTGTTGCGCCAAGAAAGTTACATCTTCTTAAAACTTCAACCCGCCCCATAAATCTCGGATCATGATTATTTGCCGCAACTTCTTTCTTGTTAATGTTCAATATGTTCTCATATAAGTTTCCAGTTCCAAATGGAATGAAACAATGATGCGGGGATGAGTTTATTATTTCATAGCTCATCCAGTCATAAAATCTTGTTGTAGGATCAAGAGCTTCACTCGAAGTGATGTCAAAACCTCCGTGGTTGTGCGTCAGTTTCAGAATATCCCTCCAATGAAAAGGTTTTTTTCCCAAGTCTGTTTCATATATCTCGCAACCCAGTCTTTTCATCGCACTTAAAATATTATGATTTATTCCCGCATCAACTAACACTTTAAGGTTTGGCAAGCCATATTTTTTCATCTGTGTCTGTATAGCTATTGCAGCAGAACCAGAGGATATTACTGACATAGAAGGCAAAGCTCTCTTTATTTGCCCTCGTTTCTTTGCAAGTAAAAAATCCCTGTAAGTAACAACTATTTCCCAAGCCATTCTGTCTTTGTGAGTTCCTGTAGGGTTGCCACTCTCATCCTTTAACCAGACATTTGAAAAACCGCTTACTTTTATTTTATAAGTCGGTGTTGCCGGAAATTTTGGATTATCTGCAGGAAATTCAGGATTATTCGGATCATTCTCAGAAGCTACAAAAATAGACTTCAGTATTTTTTCCTCTCTTCCTGAAAGCATAATTCTTTGATTATTGAATGTGTTTATAATATTTTCCGCAACATATTTGAACAACCTCACATGTTAAGCTCATATGAGTGTTCTGAGTGAAAAAGAAAAGGAAGAAATCAGGCAGGCACTTGACAACTGCAAACATCCCCTGTTCTTTTTCCACGATGATCCTGATGGGCTTGCATCATTTCTGCTGTTCTACCGATATAAAAAAGAAGGAAAGGGGTATGCCGTGAAGGCAGCGCCGCGCATAAAGTTAGAGTTTGCGCAAAAAGTTGAGAGCTATGGCGCAGACCAAGTTTTCGTACTTGACATAGCTATGGTTGATCAGGAATTCATTGATGCGGTCAAAGTGCCAGTAACGTGGATTGACCATCATAATGTACTTGAGAGGGAGAAAGTAAGATATTATAACCCTCGCAAAACTATTGGGCAAAACATTCCGACACCATATATGTGCTATGAAGTTGTAAGGCAGGATTTATGGCTTGCAACTGTCGGCTGCATTGGAGACTGGCACATGCCTGATTTTGCAGAAGAGTTTCGCAAGCAGTATCCTGAATTACTCCCTGAAAAAATCACGACAGTTGAAGAAGCACTGTTTGCAAGCCCGATAGCAAAAATAGTAAAAATCTTCAGCTTTAATCTCAAAGGCGCAACATCTGAAGTGGAAAAATCAATCAAAACATTAACAAGAATAGAAGATATTCGTGAGCTTGTCAAAGAAGAATCTGCAAGAGCAAAGTTTGTTCTTAAGAAATATGAAAAAATCAATTCAAAGTATGAAGAGCTTCTGGCAAGGGCAAAAAAAGCAGTTACTGATGATTTAATCGTGATTTTCACTTATGAAGAAGACAAACTCTCGCTAACAAAAGACTTGGCAAATGAACTGCTTTACTCACACCCTGAAAAAATAATAATTCTCGGAAGAGAACGAATGGGAGAAATAAGAATGAGCCTGCGCGCAGCAAAATACGAACTGCCAGAAGCATTAAAAAAATCATTAGCCGGTTTGCAGGGCTATGGAGGCGGACATGAACACGCATGCGGAGCAGCAGTAAAAAAAGAGGATTTTGAAATATTTGTGAATAATTTAAGAAACGAGCTGACAAAACAAGATTATGGCAAATCTCATTAATTTACCAAATATTTATTAACAAAGACTTTTTAATGTATAAAAAAGGTGATGCCGTGAAAAAACTCTCATCAGCATTTCTGTCATTTGTACTTTTGTTTATTCTTACTGTTCATTTTGCAACAGCAGGAACAATAACATCAGATCTTGAGAGGGAAATAAGATCAAAAGGGCCACTTGAAAAAATTGCAGTTATCATCCAATTTCATGAAAAGCCTGCACAGGCAGACATTAATGACTTGAAAGCCAATAATGCAAGAATTAAATATGTTTATGAAATTATTAATGGAGCAGCTGTTGAACTTCCAATACTGGCCGTGCAGAATATTGCACGCAGAAGATACGTAAAACTAATAGAGCCGGACTATGTCGCAGAAACGGTGCTGGACAAGAGCATTTCGTTAATTAATGCAAATGATGTCTGGGTAAAAAATACAACTGGGGCGGGTGTGAGAGTCGCAATTCTCGACACAGGCATAACAACCAGATCTGAAGTGAACGTTGCAGCCAGTGCAGACTTCACAGGAGAAGGTGCGGGAGACTTCAATGGGCATGGCACGCATGTTGCAGCAACGGCATCAAACACGCATTTGACGTATACTGGAGTCGCGCCAACAGTTCAACTGGTTGCAGTAAAAGTACTAAACGCGTCAGGCAGTGGTTTTGTATCAAACATAATTGCAGGAATAGACTGGGCAACAACCAATGCAGACATTCTAAGCTTAAGTCTTGGTGCAGTCATAAGTCAGTGCGATGGAACTGACTCTCTGTCACTTGCAGTTGATAATGCGGTATCTGCTGGAAAAATAGTAACTGTGGCAGCTGGCAATCTTGGCCCTATTGCAGGAACAATAACCTCGCCTGGCTGTTCAAAAAAAGCAATAACAGTAGGTGCAAGCGATGACGCAGACAACATTGCTTCCTTCAGCTCACGAGGACCAACAGCAGATGGAAGAACAAAACCAGATGTTGTTGCTCCCGGAGTTGGGATTATTTCATTAAATAATTCATTAACAGGCACAAGATTAATGAGCGGCACATCAATGTCAACACCACATGTTGCAGGTGTGGCCGCGTTATTAAAAAGTAAAAACTCTGCTCTGACACAAACACTGTTTATTGAAGTGCTGAAAAACTCATCAAAAAATATAGGGCTTGATGCAAACACACAGGGCTTCGGAAGAGTAGATGCGCTTGCCGCATACAATGTTTTGAACCCTGAAGTTTGTGGGAATACTGTTTGTGCTGGAGGAGAGACCTGCTCGTCCTGTCCAACTGATTGTGGCAGCTGTCCTGCACTAGAAGTATGCGGTAATAGAGTTTGCGGGAGTGGCGAAAGCTGCAAAAACTGCAGAATAGACTGCGGAAAATGCCCTTCAAGAAGAAAAGGAACCGCATTGGTGACACTCGAAACTGAACAGCACACAGATTATGACGTAATGCTAACAGGTATTGCAATACTTGCCATAAGCATTTTTGTTTTTGCCGCAACAAGCAGAACATAGAACACACACCAGTTTTGAACATTAAATATTTAAACAGTCATCAAACAAATTGTCTAAGTGAACAAAGTGAACTCGGCAATTTGCGCCAGCAGTCCAAACTTTCAGAAAGTTTGATCAAAGGCCCTCCGAGTTCGCATGGCAGAAGCAAATAATAAATGCCTAACGGCATGAAATTACTCTTCTGCCACGCTCACTCAGTCGCGCAAAATCTCGAGTTCGCTAACGCTCACACGAGATTTTTAGAAAACGAAGGTATATATTTAAGCGCACTTAATTTGCGCCAGTGGTCTAGTGGTAGAATACGACCTTGCCAAGGTTGTGACCCGGGTTCGATTCCCGGCTGGCGCATAGAACTTCTTTATTTGATTTCTGAAACGTATTTGACGCGAACAATAGCTGGTATTTAAAGCTGATTGTTCTCGTCGAGACGTGCGTCTGTTTTCAAAAGAGGATGAAACAGATGAAGAAAGTGGTGCTGGTACATGCTGGCAAAGTGTGTGGTCTTCTTGGTGATGAATATCGCTTTTATGGTTCAAAAAGTTGTATGCTGACGAAGTGTACATACAATCAGGCAAGTGATGTGATGGTGTCCTTAGGACTGGATAAAATTTCGTAGAAAAATCGTCATTTGTCTGGAAAAAACAAGAAAACAAGATTTTGCTAAATGCAAGAATTTAGAAAAAGAGGAGAAAAATGAGGATTAAAGAAAAGTTTTGGAAAAAATTGAACATACACACCACAAAACTGGGTTGTATTTACTTCTCGTCGTCATACAAAAGATGTGGTGGTGATGTTGAATGTTTGTAGCACAAAAAAGACAAGTCTATTCAGACAGAAGATTCTGCATTTATTTGAAAAAACCTTACGTCCGCAATTCAATAAAGAAATTGCAGCAAAAAGGATGGAATTTCAGCGACTGGGTAGAAAACAAATTCTTACATGATTACGGCGATAGCAAAGAATCAAAAATCAGCTTTCTCAAGAATGAACTGCTCAGACTGCAAGAACTCCGCGACCAGCATATACGAAACATCGAGAAATTTTACGAATTGCAAATCAGCAAATTAGTGGCAGAAATTGAGAAAGAACAAACAGAGGTGAAACAAAATGAGATTCGGGAAGCAGATAAGATTTGAGATAAATGATGATATCTTTGAGTATGAAATTCGTCGAGAAATAGAGAAAATAAGCGTTTTGCTCGACAAAGCATACTTTAACGCAACGCCAACTGCAATTAAAGACCTGTTGAAAGATATGTACGAGAGTTTCGATATCGCGCAGAAAATCAAAGAAGACAATAGAATGATTGGAGAGATGATTTCATCATGGCGAAAAAAGTAATCTGTCCATGGGGCTGTGGGAAGAAATTCGCTAATATTTACAGCCATAAGCAATATTGTCAAGTGCGTAATAGAGCGGATGCTACAGCGGAGTCTCCAGCGGATACTACAGTGTACACTAAAGCCGATGCTCCACTGGAGACTACAGCGGAGAAAAGAGAATTCTCAAATAACGACGAAAAAGGCACTCTTTTCAACGATAAAACGCACACTTTTCAAGAGCTGACAAGTGAGTGGAATAAAGTTAAGGATGAATTGAAAGTGAGTGACGATGAATTACTGCCACAAAAAACACAAAAATCCGCAGAAACTGCTGGCATCGGTGCATCTGCTGTTGACGGTGCGCAGCTCAAAAGTTATGAAGTTCTGGCAAACAGTTTGCATCAGTCAGTGAACGACTTCATTATTTTTGCTACAAAAGGAAAACTGCGAATGCAGAAGGAGCAGCTCGACCGTTTGAATGAATGTGGCGCGCAAGTTTTGAACAAGTACGACAAGAACGGCACGGTTGCAAAGTATGTTCCTGAATTGGCGTATGTTTTAACGTTGACTGATGTTGTTGCTCAAGTTTTGTTAGTTATGAAAAAAGATGAGGTGAAAAATGGGGGAGCAAAAGACAATAGCGGAACAGTTGGAAGAGAAGGACAAACAAATCAAGGAATTGCAGGAGCTTCTTGAAAAATCAAAAAACAACGGAAACAAGAATATCGAACAGTTAGAAGAACAAATCGCTGAACTGCGAGAAATCATTGAAGAACTGCAAGAACAGAAAGAACGCGAAGAAGAGCACGTTGAAGAAGTTGAAGAGGTGCAGAATGACAGAAATTTCTGGGAACCTTGGTAGTTTTACAAAAGAACAGATTGAAAGCTTGAATTGGGATAAAATTGCGCGAGAAAGCGTTGACATCCTTGAACAATTGAAAGATAGCTTAAAGCCCGCGTATTTCGTTCTTGGTAAAGATTTGTTGGCAAAACACTTGATAAACAACAAAGAATGGGTATTGCACAATGTTTTGGTTCCCTTGCAGGGATTTCTCATCCAACATGGTGTGCTTGATTTAGTGTTGAAGAATCCGAAATGCTTAAACCACCAAAAATAGGGCTCGTAATCGGCAAGCGAGGAAGTGGAAAAACAACCCTTGCCAAAGAAATTCTCAAAAATAATGAACGCTTCATAGTTTACGACGTCAATTTTGAATACAGTGCAAAAGAATTGCGTGCAGTGCCTGTTTATTTCTTCAACGATTTGAAACTTTTGTTACAAAAGAACGAGCCGCGCATTGTTTTCAAGCCACGCAGAGCTGTCGGTGCAACGTTTGAGTTCTTTTGCGCGACAATCTGGCTCTACGCAACAAATTATTTGTTAGTCATCAGCGAGTTTGACAGCGTTGTAAACAAAGCAGGAAACTATTTCTTTGATTTAGTCCATAGAGGACGGCATAAAAATCTTGGAATGCTTGGCGATGCACGACGTCCCTTTGGTATTCCACGAATTTATTTAACACAACTGGATATTTTATTCATAGGACTTATGAAACCAGTGCCAGAAGACTTCCGCTACTTGAGAGAATTTTTGCCAAAAGAAGCATCTGAAAAATTGGCAACTATTGAACGATTCAAGTTTTTAAGATGGGTTGATGAGCCAGAACAGTTTGGTGTTAATGAAAGTGTGAGGGTTGTGGAGAATAAAGTGCCTTTTTACAATCCTAAGTAGAGAATTCCAACGCCAATAGCAATAAGAAGTATTGGTATTAATTTTGGTATCAGAAGTTTGTCTTTGGTTATGGTGCCGATATGCGCGCTTATGGTTCGTTCGAGGAATAAAACTGCAAGTGGTTGAATTGATGATATTGAAGAAACAATGGTTGCGGGTATTTCTGCCATTGCTAAGTACAATGTAGTTATTCCACCCAATGCAAATAATGAGCTTATTGATTCCCAGCCGATGTTATGGATTTCTGCAAAAAAATGTTTTCGCATTTTCGAGCTGAATAAGCCACACAATAGTGTTAGTCCAAGACTAATGTTATTCACGACAATTCCGTGCCATGTTCCTATTGCGGTTGTTGAAACCTTTATGAAGAATTCATTAATAACCTCAAACAATACAATGAGACCAATTGATAAGAAAACAATGTTTTTACTCACTTTTTTCACACGAAAAGACAATAAGACTGCTCCTAATAAAGTAAGCAATACGCCGATGTACCCAAATGTAGATAAGCGTTCTTGAAGAAACATAAAAGAAAGAAGCGCTACACCAAGCGGATAAGCATAAACTAAACCCACTAAATGAGAAATGTCTTCACTCTCAAGCAGAATGATATAAAAGAATGCAGCGAGTCCGAGAGAGCTTCCAGCGATTGCAGGAAAAAGAAAATCATTTACTGAGACTGTTGACCAGTCCAAAAATAAACCTATGATAAGTGCTAATGTTATGTTAGCCAGACCAACAACGCAAGTATAGCCCGCAGGGTATTTAACTTTCTTGTGCACAATATACTTGTCAATAACATTCATTATCGCCCAAGAAAAAGGTGACAAGATTGCAAATAAAAAGGCATAAGACATACGCTTAGTTATTTTTCATTCTTTAATAATCTTACTTGATTTTTTTATCGAATCATTTTGGCAAATGTGAAAGAATTTCTTTTACTGTCTTTCCTATACTTTTGTTAGTTGTGTCAATTACTGTGCCGTAATCAAATCTTGAAACTACTGTATAAACCGCGATGGCTGCATCTTTTCCGTAGGTATTTTTTCTTTTGCCATCTCTTTCTATGCAGATTTCTAATGGTGCTTTGAGCGTAAATATATAATGTGGCACTGAAAGATTTTGTATAAGATGTTCTATCTGTTCTTTGTGTTGAAAACAACCATCGAATATCACTATTTTTCCTGTATTGATTTTTTCTTTTACGTCTGGCATTATGAATTCATCTGCTTTGATAAAATTCTTTGCAGGAATTGTTTCTTCATAATGCGTTGCTTTGTCTAAACCAAGTTTTTCAAGAAGAGCATCTATTGAAATGTATTCAGCGTGTAAAGCTTTGGCTAATCTTTGAGCTATTGTTGACTTGCCAACACCCAATGCTCCTCTTATCAGGATATAGTACGTCATAAAATAACATTAAATGTTTGTTATTTATAAATGGGCACATAGCTTATCGCATTTCTGACCGAAACTGTCCTTAATAATAACGTCTTCTAATGTGTTGAGGTGATGTCTGATGGCGAATGCTGTTAGTTCAGTGGTGAGTGGTGCGAAAAGTGCTTTAGGTGGTGTTGGAAACAAAGTTTCTGGCTCTAAGAGTTTTATGTCGAGTATGTTGAAGTGGGCGGCTACTGGCTTAGCTGTTGTTCTGGCGAGTGCTGTTTTGGTTCCTTTATTGAGACGGTTACCATATGTAAACAGGTTACAAAGCGGCAGCGCAGTTGTTGCAGGCGTTGTTTTGATGGTTGCGGCGGGTTTTATTGCGATGTTGAAGATGGATTTTGCGCATTTCCTTGCCGCAGGGCTTGGAATTGCTGGAGCGATAAGCGCGTTAAGCGTGTTGTTACAGCCAGCATTTGTGCGCGTGAATGATGTTATTGCGGAGGTGGTGTAAAATGCCAGCAGTAGTAAGAACAATATTTGATTCGGGAACAGTTGCGATGAGCACTTCTATTCAGCCGCAAGCTGAAAAGATTGTGCCGAATCACGGTGACATCAAAGGATTCACCATTCAAGTCACAAACGACACGACAGGAACGTTGACAGGAGCTAAAGTTTTAGCTGCTGCGCTTGATAGTATTGATTTGTTTGATAAGGATAGCGCGCCTTTGTGGTCAAAAGTCAGGGGCACAGACATAAAGACATTGTATCTTTATGGCAACAGAGGAAAAAACATCTCTGAAACCACAACGTCAAGCACGTCTGCGACTGATTTGTATTTTATTCCCTTCAGAGTTGATGGCTCAAGGCAATCAATGCGTTTGATTGTCAACCTTGCCGCGTATTCAGCAATGGCAACTTCAGGAGCTACAGCTGGAAATGCACGAGTTATAATCGGTGCAGTCTATGATGACGATGCAAGTGACAAACGTACTGAAAGACTTTTCCGAGTACAAAAATCAGGAGCATCTGGAAGCAACAGTTACGCACCAGATATTGTGAAGTCAAGAGCAATTACTGCGACGTACTTCAAAATAGGCACTGAAAGCAACCTTACAGACGTCACTTTTAGTCGCGATGGTAGCTTAGAACTGCAAAACTTCAGCTTGAATCAACTCAAAGCAGCAGAAAACGCCTTGCTTGAGAGCGGTCACCAGTCAGGAATATTCCAATTGTACCATTCCGCGTATAGGTGGGATGCAAAGACTGTGTTGGATTTCACGCTCGGTGGCAGTGATACTGTTGACTTGTTCTTCCGAACGGAAGAATAACTTTTTTATTTTTTTGAGGTATCAAAAATGGCTGAACTCATCATAGATGTTAGTGATAAAATCACAGTAAACAGTGCTACGCAAAGTAGTGTTTATTCTTATGCTGTTGCAGGCGACAGAATCTTTGTACCAACAGAAATCAGTCTCTCCGCAGATTCAAATTTCCAAACCAATGGAAAAGTCACGATTGTTGTGGGTGGTAAACCGTTGACGTCTCAGAATTCTCAAATAGCAGAAATTGCTCTCTCAAATAATCTTACACTTACTTTGCCGCAGTTAAGCAGTCATCCGTCGTTGTGGAAGGCATTGCAGCAAGGTCAGAACGTTGACATTAAAGCGCGAATTACGACTGGTTCTGGTGTCGTGCAAGTTTCTGTAGTGGGTGTTTTAATGACGCCTCAAGAATACGAGAAAATCTTGGCAGCATGGACGGGTGGTGTTTGAATGGTTTTTCCACTCTTAATTGGCGGAGCGATAACGTTGGGTTTAGGTTATTTAGCACGCGGTTCAATAAGCGAGTGGATGAAAACACGACAAACTGAAGCAAGTAGTCAGCAGAGGATTGCTGAGGCAAATGTGGCGTTAGCTACTGCTCCTGAAAAAGTTGCGCAATCAATAGCAAATGTTGCAGTGTCACAATCTCCGTCATGGATTGACGATTTTTCATTGGTTTTTGATAAACTAAAATTACCTTTGATTATTGGTTCAGGATTGTTAGGTGCTTATTTTTTAGTGGGCGCTTTTGAGAGGAAATAAAAAAATGGTGAAAGCAGGAAATCTTGTTGTTGGAGCAGGACTTTTGGGCATTCTTGCGTATTTAGCGTATGATGCGTACGGTAGAAAGACTGACCAAAGTTCGAGTTCTTTGAGTTCTGACCAGTCAGCATCAATTAAAGATGTGGCGCGAGCAAAAGGTTTGACAAGCAAAGATTTTGTACAAAAACAAATCAGTGAAGCACTCGCGCAAAAACAGTTTGAAATGCAAAACAAAACCAATTCTTCTCTCACTTCAGGTCTCGCGATTGTGCGTCCTGATATTGCTCAAGAAGTGAGAAAGAGCGATGAAGTTCACAGTTTGACGAGTAGTGGTCAGGTGAAAATGGTAAGTCCGTTCACGGGACAGGTTAGCACTGTGAGAGAAGTGTTCAGAGAAAGTCCTGTTGCTGCGCAAGTTGCACAGAACATTGTGCAAAATGCTCAAGAAACTGTGGCTCGTGGTGGCACAACGTTGTCTGGGGCGCAAGCAAGCGCGACAAGTTTGACTGGTACTGGTCAGTTTGGTGCTGGTCTTGTTACTCAAAGGGCAAAACAAGCTGCTGCGAAAGCAAAAAAGAGGTAAAATATGGGCTGGAGTTCATCAAGCGCGATTCAAGTTGACAATGTAACTATTGAGAAGAATGCAAGCGACCAGTTACAAATCAAAGGCGGAGCAGTAACTTCATCATTAATTCAGGACGGCACTATAACAAATGCTGATATTAACGCTTCGGCAGCAATCGCCAAAACAAAAATTGCTAACTTGGATATTGTTGACGCGGATGTTAATGCTTCTGCTGCTATTGCAAAATCAAAACTTGCCGCATTAAATATTGTTAATGCTGATGTTGCTGCTGGGGCTGCTATAGCGAAGGCAAAACTTGCAGCGTTGAGCATTGTTAATGCGGACATCGATGCAAATGCTGCGATTGATTCAAGCAAATTGGCGCAAGGGCTTAAATTTGTCAGCTTACAATCCGCAGTGAATAGCTCGACAGGAATATCTTGGTCGGTGTCTGGAGAGAAAACGTATTTTTTACACTGGTGGGTGACGGATGTTACGGCTGTTCAACAAAACATACTACTCGACTTGAACAACGGGGCAATGACGATGACTATAGGTCAAGACAATGGAACTGGTGGAGATAGTGATTACGCAGGATTCGTTATTATACAACACAGACCTTCAGTATTTAACACTCAAGGAACAATCGTTTACGGGTTAGGTGCAAGTGATGGGCAAACACTAACTCTTTGGGGTACACTCAACACAGAAGGTGATTTAACCGCAATCAAAATAAAGCCAGCAGCAAACAACAAAACATTTTATGGGGTATTATTTGAGTTGATACCACATTCCTAAGGTGAAAGAATGATACGAATAAAAATACCACCCGCAAAACAAATCAACGGAGCAGAAGTAAGACAAATACTCGGCAAAAATCCTCGTTTTATTGCTATTTCAGGTGATTTCTTGGAATTGCCTGATGATTTAACACAAACAGAAATAGATAACATTAACACGGCGTTATACCCCGACAATATCAACTGGGCTTCATTAACTGCCACTCAAAAGATAGAGTTGATTGCGAAGAAGTTGGGTGTGATTACTTAACAATTTCTTTTATTTGCAAAGGTTTATATATTTAAGTATATTACTAATAGTAATATACTTAAGAATGATAAAAAAATATATAAATGGAGCTGGCATCACTCAAAATATGCCTAAAATAAAACTTGAAGGATACTTATGCTTAAGATGTAATCACAAATGGGTTCCAAGAGATGAAAAATTACCCATCGTCTGTCCAAAATGCAAAAGTCCATACTGGAACACACCAAAGAAAGAAAATGAATAAAACAAATAATGGAACAAAAACCAGTGCATTCGGTTCTCCAGGTAGAATTAACCATGATTCATCACAATTCTATAAAAGTAAATTATATGAGGGGTTGCCCGTTGAAAAAGAAAATGTTCAATTTGTAGAGAATAAAATTCCCGAAAAATACATAAATAAGATATTTTGTAAATCCAGTGAAAATATGGCAGAGTTACCTGAAAATAGTGTACACCTGATGGTAACATCCCCACCATATAACGTTGGAAAAGAATATGATGAAAATTTGTCTCTGCAAGAATATAGAACTTTTCTAATCAAAACTTGGAAAGAAGTACATCGTGTTTTAGTTCCTGGCGGAAGAGTTTGCATAAATGTGGCTAACTTAGGTAGAAAACCATACATCCCACTACATTCATTTATCATAGAAGATATGCAAAAATTAGGATTCCTAATGCGAGGAGAAATAATCTGGAATAAAGCATCTACAGCAAGCCCATCAACTGCGTGGGGTAGTTGGTTATCACCAAAAAATCCTGTGTTAAGAGACATTCACGAATACATACTTATTTTTTCAAAAGAATCATTCAGTAGAGCAAATCACAATAATGAAAAACCAACTATGGAAAAAGACGAATTTTTGGAACTCACTAAAAGTATTTGGACTTTTGGGGCTGAATTCGCGAGAAAAATAGGGCATCCTGCACCTTACCCTGTTGAACTGCCCTTGCGATGTATTAAACTGTATACATTTGAAAATGATATAATACTCGACCCTTTTATTGGTAGCGGAACGACTGCTGTTGCAGCAGTATCATCTAATCGTAGATTTATTGGATACGATATAAGCAGAGAATATTGTCACTTAGCCGCAAAAAGAATAACTGCAGAACTTGGTCGCAAAAGTCAATCTAAATTACTTTTACCAGACCAATAATCAACCCACCGTGCATAGATGTCATAGTCAATTTTTTCTTTCTTCCAAGTTAGTTGAATTCTTAATGTATTTTTATGGGACAATAATTTGTCTAACGCTTCTTTACTAAACTCAACTCCGCGAGGGTTAGTTCCAGCTTTTGGCATTTTCAAATAATTTTCTTTGCCGAGTAGTTGTAATATTTCTTCTTGCACTGTCAAAGGAATTAAGAAAAAACCACCATCGTCAGTACCCCAACAGATTTTAACGAGAATGATATCACATTTTGGTTCGTAGTTATCAATAAATTCTCTGGCTTTGCTTGCATCAACAGTCCACACTGCTTTAACACCGCCATTTCCAGTTATTGTTTTTATCGAAATTCCTTTTCCATCCAAAATCACATCTGACTCTGATTCTGTTATTGGTAATCGTACATTAACTTTTTCTTCACCAAATTTGTGTATTAGAAGAGCAATGATTATTTTTTCACGGACACTGCCAACTTCCATGCCAACTTTACCTGCTCTTGAAGCTTCGATTTCTGCTATTTGAAATAATTTAGGTAGTTTTCTCTTTATATCTTCAATTAATTTAGAATCACGAAAAATTTCACTGATGCCACTTTTTCTTGCCACAAATGATGAAGATACTGACTGATTTATAAGTTTACCTGCGAAGTTAATGCAAATTAAAACCCCATTAATAAAACAATTGATAGAAACAAAGGTATAGTAATTTTAAAGGGCGTTTCGTAAACAGGAACTATTCTATTTTTTGGTCTTGACATGAATTCTTAGTGTCTTATCCCGTTAATATTTCCCCACGATGATTTA